>JAIXSF010000214.1 GCA_027484835.1 Rhizobiaceae bacterium
ATGCGTCCCGAACGCATCATCGTCGGTGAAGTGCGCGGACCGGAGGTTTTTGACCTTCTGCAGGCCATGAACACCGGTCACGACGGCTCGATGGGCACGATCCACGCCAACACGCCACGCGAATGCCTGAGCCGTATGGAATCGATGATCGCCATGGGCGGCTTTTCGCTGCCGGCGAAAACGGTTCGCGAAATCATCTCCGGTTCGATCGATGTCATCATCCAGGCGGCGCGCCTGCGCGACGGCTCACGCCGCATCACCCACATCACCGAGGTGATCGGCATGGAAGGCGACGTGATCATCACGCAGGACCTGATGCGCTACGAAATCGACGGTGAAGATGCCGCCGGCCGGATCATCGGCCGACACATGTCGACCGGCATCGGCAAGCCACACTTCTGGGACCGCGCCCGGTACTACAACGAGGACCGTCGTCTGGCGGCGGCTCTCGACGCCATGGAACAGAAGTCGCAGGGGGTCTGATTGAGCCATGTTCGGAATTGATCCCACCATTCTGGGCATTGTCCTGCTGGTCGCAGTGTCGACCGGAGCCGTGGCCTATGGGGTGCTCTATTCGAAGATCGAGACCGACAACAAGACGGCAAGCCGCATCAACCGCGTGCGCGCCGCCGAGACCGATGCAGCGCAGATGAAGGCGGCGCGCGACCGCGTGCAGGACATTTCCAAGCGCCGCAAGTCCGTGCAGGATTCGCTCAAGGAGCTCGAGAAGAAGCAACAGCAGGAAAAGACCAAGAAGGCCAATACGACCAGCCTGAAGGCCAAGCTGGTGCAGTCGGGCCTGCAGATTTCCTTGGTGCAGTTCTACATCATGAGCGTGATCCTTGGCCTGGTCGTGCTGCTGGTGACCTTTATTGCCGGCATGCCGTCGCTGGTTATCCTCGGCGCCTCGTTTGTCGCTGGTCTGGGTCTGCCGCGCTGGATCGTCGGTTTTCTGGTCGGCCGTCGACAGAAGAAGTTTCTCGAAGAATTTCCCAACTCGCTCGACGTCATGGTTCGCTCGATTCGTTCCGGCCTGCCGCTCAACGACGCCATTCGCATGATCGCTGCCGACGGACAGGAGCCGGTGAAGACAGAGTTTCGGCGTATCGTGGAATCGCAGCAGCTCGGCCTCGGCGTTTCCGATTCGGTCGCCCGCATGCACCAGACGATGCCGCTGTCCGAGGTGAACTTCTTCTCGATCGTGATCGCAATTCAGGGTCAGGCCGGCGGCAACCTGTCGGAAGCGCTCGCCAACCTGTCGCGCGTGCTTCGCGACCGAAAGAAGATGAAGGCAAAGGTCAGTGCACTCTCGATGGAGGCGAAAGCCTCGGCGGCGATCATCGGCGCGCTGCCCTTCATCGTTGCCCTGCTCGTGTACCTGACATCGCCCGGCTACATCATGATCCTTTTCACCGACGCTCGCGGACATCTAATCCTCGGCGCCTCCGCCATCTGGATGAGTATCGGGCTTTTCGTCATGCGCAACATGATCAACTTCGATATCTGAGGAACGGGCGCGATGACGGAAGACTGGGCCGCACAAATCACCGATCCGGCACTCTTGATCGCCGTTCTCGTCGCGCTTGCCGTTTTCGGCACCTTCTACACCATCGCCATGCCCTATTTCGAACGCGGCGATCTCAACAAGCGCATGAAGGCCGTTTCGACCGAACGTGACCTGATCCGGGCACGGGAGAGGGCGAAGCTGAACGCCGAAACGGCACAGAGCCGGGCTTCGCTCCGAACGACGAACAACAAGTCCGTGCGCAACATCGTCGAGCGCTTCAACCTGCGCAAGGCGCTGGTGGACGACAACACGGTCGACAAGCTGAAGGCGGCCGGTCTTCGCTCGCAGAACGCGCTCAACATGTTCCTCGTTGCGCGCTTCCTGTTGCCGTTTGCGACCCTTGCGCTGACGGCCTTCTATATCTTCGTGCTTGGAAATCTGGCCGAGAAACCCCTGCCGATCCGGCTGTTCGCCACGATCGTCGGCGGCTATGTCGGCTTCTACCTGCCGAACATCTATGTCTCCAACCGCATCGGCAAACGCCAGCAATCGATCAAGCGTGCATGGCCGGACGCGCTGGACCTGATGCTGATCTGCGTGGAATCGGGGATCTCGCTGGAAGCGGCAATGCGGCGCGTTTCGGACGAAATCGGTCAACAGTCCCCCGAGCTTGCCGAGGAAATGGTGCTGACCACGGCAGAGCTGTCCTTCCTTCCGGATCGCCGGCAGGCGCTGGAAAACCTTGGAACGCGAACACAGCTGGACGGCGTCAAAAACGTGGTGCAGGCGCTGATTCAGGCTGACCGTTACGGTACTCCCGTCGCCCAGGCACTCCGGGTGCTTGCCCAGGAAGGCCGTGACGAGCGCATGAACGAGGCGGAGAAGAAGGCCGCAGCCCTTCCGCCGAAGCTCACCGTTCCGATGATCCTGTTCTTTCTGCCGGTGCTGATCGCCGTCATCCTCGGACCCGCTGGGATCCAGGTTTCCGACCGATTCTAAAGATCGGCTGGCCCAGCGTCAGTGAACGGTCGCAAGTTCTTCTTCGAGGAGCTTCAGCGCGTCTTGCAGCGCTTCCACCAGGATGTCCGTCAGTTCGTCGGATTTGCTCTCGAGAAGCATCAGCTTGACCGCCATGTCCTGCTGCTCGAAATACTGATCAGGTCCTTCGTTCATCGTCGTCATGTCCCCATAAGGCCGAATCATCTCGGCTGGTTCCACGATGATGATGCTTCCTTGCGCCGGGCTTTCACCTTATCCAATGCTTCCGGTCAAGCCTCGGCCGCGATTTCTCCCGAGGTCACGGCCGCACTGAAGTTCGAGAAGAATTCGCCTGCCAGCTTTTTCGATGTGGATTCGATCAGTCGGCTTCCGAGCTGAGCGATCTTTCCACCAACCTCGGCCCTCACCGTATAACTCAGCAGCGTCGCGCCGTCCTCTTCGGCGGTCAGGGTCACGTCGGCCCCTCCCTTGGCAAAGCCTGCGAGGCCACCCTTTCCTTCGCCGGCAATCGTGTAGGAATGGGGCGGGTTGAGGTTCTGCAACTCGACGGCGCCTTCAAACTTGGCCTTGATCGGCCCGATTTTCAGGACGACCTTTGCGGTCATCTGCGTGTCCGACGTCTTCTCGAGGCTCTCGCAACCCGGAATAGAGCGGCGCAGGATCTCGGGATCGTTGAGCGCCCGCCATACGGTTTCGACCGGCGCTTCGATGCGCTCGCTGCCTTGCATGTCCATTCGGCGTTCCTCCCTTGCAGATGGCGGGCTCCCTCCCGCAGGATGAAGACTGCATGGCCTGCCTACAGGATGCAAGACTGCTAAAGCATCATTGAGGCTGTTGTGCCTCTCGCTGTCAGACGAGCACGGCCTGTTCGACACGGTCCTGCGAACCGAAGAAACGCAGGTACCGCTCCACCTCGGCCGGATCGCCCGTTGCCTTGCGCGGATTGTCGGACAGCTTCACTGCCGGGCGACCATTGGCTTCGGAGACCTTGCAGACGATGGAAATCGGCCTCAGGCCGGCGATTTCCCGCGGGGCGCAGCCAGCGAAATCATTGGTCAGGTTTGTGCCCCAACCGAAGGACATGCGGACGCGACCGGCAAAGTGGCGATAGGTGTCGATGATTGCATCCACATCCAGGCCGTCGGAGAAAATCAGAAGCTTCTGTCGGGGATCGCGACCCATCTTCTTCCACCAGTCAATGATCTTCTCACCACCTTCGATCGGCGGTGCACTGTCCGGGCGGAAGCCCGTCCAGTCGGCGACCCATTCGGGCGCATGCTCGAGAAACGACGTGGTACCGAAGGCATCGGGGAGCACGATCAGCAGATTGCCGCCATAGAGGCGATTCCAGTCCTTGAGAACCTGATAGGGGGCGGCTGCAAGCTCTGCCTCGCTGTTGGCGAGGGCCGCGATGACCATTGGAAGTTCGTGGGCATTGGTGCCGACCGCTTCCAGGTCCGAATCCATGGCGAGAAGAACGTTGCTTGTGCCGGTGAATGCCGGGCCAATGCCTTCTTTCAGCGCTTCTACGCACCATCGCTGCCAAAGGAAACTATGGCGACGTCGTGTGCCGAAATCCGAGATCCGCAGTCCCGGGAGTTCCCGCAACCGCTCGACCTTGGCCCACATCTTGGCCTTGGCACGGGCGTAAAGCACATCGAGGGTGAAATAGCCGAGCGAGCGCATGGCAGCCCGGGACCGCAATTCGTTGATGATCGCCAAGGCCGGGATTTCCCAGAGCGTCGTTTCCATCCAGGTACCGTGGAAGGTGAGTTCGTACTGTCCGTCGCGCTTGGCAAGTTCATATTCGGGAAGCTGGAGATTGCCGAGCCAGGCCAGAAACTCGGGCTCGAAGATCTGGGCGCGGCCGTAAAACGAGTTACCCGCCAGCCAGATCATCTCCTTCTTAGTCAACCGCAGGGTCCGAACATGATCGAGCTGCTCACGCAGCTCCTGCTCGTCGATTTCATCGGCGAGGCGCACGGAGGTGGTTCGGTTGATCAAGGTGAAGGTCGCATTCACATCCGGGTAAAGCTTCCAGATCATCTGGAGCATCAGAAGCTTGTAGAAGTCCGTATCAAGCAGGCTGCGGATGATGGGATCAAGCTTCCAGGCATGATTGTGAACCCTGGTCGCGATGTCGGTCTTTGTCATGATCCACTGCCTTCAAATCCGCAGCGGGCGCTGCGGCGAGCGACCGCAATGCTTCGGTCGCTTCCGCAGCAGTTATCGGCAATCACTATCGGGTTGTCCAGAGAGCAACGTTCAGCGTTGCATTCCCTCACTGCCCGGGGGTCGGATTGGACTGAGGCTGTGCGCCGGCTGGCTGGTTTTCGGCCGGCGACGGGGCAGTCTGCTGCTGCGGCTCATTCGGAGCAATGGAATTGCCCCACCATTCGGCTGGAATCCAGACGAGCATTGCGAGGATCAGGCCGCCCAGAAGAACGATCAGCACGGGCTTGCCGCGAAAACCCTGGCGGGCTTCAGTCGCTGTGACCTCCGGCTGCAGGCCACGGGTACGGCGGTTGGTATCGGGCAGGTCGGTTCTGCTGCTCATATCGGTGCTCCCTTTTCCTGATGGCGACAAGCGCCTGTCTCAGGACAAACGGAAGCTGGGGTGGTTTGTTCCGCTTTCGCCGTCAGTAGCCGGTTGCGCGGTCGACGACGTGTTCGAGCGGCTCACCGGATTCAACCCTGGCGATCTGAGCCTCGACGTGGCGGAAGAGGGCCCGCACATCGGATGCAGCGGCCGCATGCGGCGTCACGATCACGTTCGGCATCGACCAGAGAGGGCTGTCACCGGCCAGAGGCTCTTTCTCGAAGACATCGAGGGACGCGGCCTTCAGCGTCCCATCAGTCAGGCACTCGATCAACTCGGTCTCCTTCTGGCTGCCGCCCCGGCCGGCATTGAGGAAGATCGGCCCACCGAGCGACCCGGTGCGACGAAGCTTCGAGAAGAGCGTGCGATCGTAGATGCCCCGCGTTTCCTCGGTCAGCGGCAGGAGGCCGACGAGGATGTCGGCACGGCCGAGGAAGGTGTCGAGAACTGCGGCATCGAAGGTCTCGATATCGTCAATCGATTTGGCACGACGCGACCAGCCGATCACATCAAAACCCATGACCTTCAGCTTGCGGACGGAATCAGCACCGAGGACGCCGAGGCCCATGACACCAACCGTCACATCGCGTGCTTCCGGCTGGTCGGCGATCTCGTGCCAGACGCGATCGCGCTGCTGACCGGCATAGGCGATGCCGTTGCGCAGATGATGCAGGCATTGCCACACGACCCATTCGCTCATTCGGTCCGTGAGACTGCGGTCGACGAAGCGCACGATGGGGAGATCCGGCAGCTCATAGGCCGAGAGGATATGATCGACGCCGGCACCGCCCGAGAAGATGGCCCGCAATCCGGACGCCCGCTCGAACAATGCCGGGTCCGGCTTCCAGACCACGGCGAATTCGGCGTCCGAGAGATCCCGGTCGGCATTGGCGGGATCGCCCAAATCGATGACCGGACGATCCTTAAAAGAGGTGCGAAGGGCAGCAACCACGCTTTCGCGTGCGAAACGGAGGTCGATGGCGACGGGACGTTTTTCGGACATCTGGAAACTCACATTATTGGCGGATGCCGCCGGCCTCGACGGCTTCGAGATCGAAAGCCGCAGCCATCAGCGCGCGGGTATAATCGGCCTTCGGCGCCGCGAAGACTTGCGCGGCAGGTCCCTTTTCGACCACCTTGCCGCCACGCATGACGATCAGCTCGTTGGCAAGCGCCTTCACCACCTTCAGGTCGTGGCTGATGAAGAGATAGGCCAGATCGTGTTTCGCCTGCAGATCGCGCAGGAGATCGACGACCTGGGCCTGGACGGTCATGTCGAGCGCCGATGTCGGTTCGTCAAGCATGACGAAACGGGGTTTCAGCACCATGGCACGGGCAATCGCGATGCGCTGGCGCTGGCCGCCGGAAAATTCATGCGGGTATCGCCAGCGGGTGGCGGGGTCGAGCCCGACTTCCTCGAGCGCCCAGGCGACACGAGCATCGCGTTCGTCGGCGGACAGCTGCTTTTCGTGAACCTTTAGGCCCTCTGCGATGATTTCACCCACGGACATGCGGGGGCTGAGCGAGCCGAACGGGTCCTGGAAGACGATCTGCAGGCGATCACGAAGCGGGCGCATCTCGCGGTAGGAGAAGGCGTGGATGTCCTTGCCGATGAAACTGATGCGGCCTTTCGACGAGATGAGGCGCGAGAGGGCAAGACCGAGCGTGGTCTTGCCGGAGCCGGATTCGCCGACGACGCCGAGCGTCTGGCCGGCGCGAAGCGTCAGGTCGACACCATCGACTGCTTTCACATGATCGACAGTGCGGCGCAGGAAGCCGGCCTTGATCGGGAACCAGACGCGGATGTCCTCCCCCTG
>JAIXSF010000256.1 GCA_027484835.1 Rhizobiaceae bacterium
GATCAACGCCGCGCAGACAAGAAATGCCCCGACCGCCGCCGGAAACCCACCGACCGGGATCCCAGCCGTCGCCATCAGTGCCGCGCCCGGCGTCGACCAGGCGACCGAAACCGGCAATCGCGTCCACACGCTAAGCACAATACCGCAAATGCCCATGGCGACCGACAGCGCCATCAGCCCGGAAGCCGCCTCGTAGTCGGTGGCGCCCACCCCTTTGAGCCCCTGCAGCACGACCGCGAAGGAACTGGCGAAACCGACAAAGGCGACGAGCACCCCCATGAAAGCGGCCTGAGGGGAAAAGTCTTTCAGCATGGCGGACTCGGGAACGAGAAGAGGACAGCGCAAGCCCAATCAAATTCCAGGCCGTCTTGCAAGCCAGGGCAGGACCGGATGCGTACGCTCGTTGGTTTCAGACGAGCTTCGTGACGGGAACGACATCGCCAGATGCCGGGACGTCATCGGCAACAGGCGCCTCGAAGCGCGCCAGCACCACCCGGTCACGACCACCGCGTTTGGCGGCGTAGAGCGCCTCATCGGCCCGTGCCACGAGCTGCGTGATCGACATCGCGGCAGGCGCGACCGCCACACCGGCACTCAGCGTCACGGGAATAGCCGTCCCCTCATGCAGGATCACGAGGGACCCGATGTGATGGCGCAGTCTTTCTGCGGTTTTTTGGGCTTCGTCCTTCCGGGAGTCAGGCAGGAACAGCCCGAATTCCTCGCCACCCATTCGCGCCAGGATGGCCTCTGGGCCGAGCTGCTTCCCCATCGCCTGAGCGACGGCTGTGAGCACATGGTCACCCGCAAGATGTCCGTGGCGATCGTTCACCTGTTTGAAATGGTCGATGTCGATGACGACATAGGCAGCCCCAGCCGGAACCTTCCGCGGCAGCCGATCCATCATCCAGTGCCGATTGCGGATACTCGTCAGGCTGTCCGTCTCCGTAAGCGCGATCAGACGCTGTTCCGAGCGCTCTTGCACGAAGATCAGAACGAACATTGCAATCGCGAACTGACAGAGGATCAACACGAGAAAGGTTGTCGGCGCCGTGACCGCGATCCATTGCGGATAAGCAATCGCCAGAAAGGTGGCAAAGGCGATCATCGCCTTGAAGGTCAGCGCCCCGGCCAGCCCCCAGCGGGTCTGCAACCGCTCGCGCTGGCGATCGCGGATCACCAGCCAGGCGCTTGCCAGGGCGAAGATGCCCATCACGGAGAGGAAGATTGTCGAGCGCTGCGCGTTGTCGAGATAGAACTCCGTGACAAACGCCCACGCGGTCAGCGACACGGGCAATACCACCACGAACCAGCCGCGACCGGCCGACCGCTCTTCCAGGAGATTGATCAGTCCTATCCAGAACAGAGCGTAGGAGACCGGGCCACTGACAAAACTCCAGAAGGTCCAGGTGTCGTAATCAACGAGGTTCTGCGCCCCTGCCCCGGCCAGAAGCGAACCGGCAGCCAGCACGAAAAAGGCCACAGCCATCTTTCCGAGCCCACGGCTGTGCTTCGATCGGAACCGCACGAACAGGAAGCAGATCGCGCCGACCGTCAGCGACAGCGGATGAAGCGTCAGAATGGTGGCGAGGTCGAGATGCATCAGCCTTCCCGGATTGAGTGTTCCACCAGCAATTATCCCCTTAGAGATTGCTGGTTCCTGAATAAAGCCCGGCGCCTGATGCATGGCTGCTTCTCGCCTCGCGCAAGTCGATCCAGGCCCGCCGGCCCCTCAGCCGTCATCGGCCTTTCATCTTCTGCGTTCAAACAGCCCTGAGATGCCGAAACCCTGAGCTTGCGCTTGCCTTTTACCCCCCTTTTGCCTATGGACCCCCTCCGACGCATTCGGGGCGTCCCGTTCACTTCCGCCAGATATGGCTGGGTTCACGAAGGATAGAGCCTTGATCCAGACTCCCTATTACCTGATCGACAAGTCCAAGCTGCTCCAGAACATGGAGAAGATCGCGACACTGCGCGAACTCTCCGGCGCAAAGGCGCTTCTGGCGCTCAAATGTTTCGCCACCTGGTCCGTCTTCGATTTCATGCGCGACTATATGGACGGCACGACCTCGTCGTCGCTCAACGAAGTCCGCCTCGGCCATGAGCGTTTCGGCAAGGAAACCCACGCCTATTCGGTCGCTTACGCCGATTACGAGATCGACGAGGTCGTCAGCCATGCCGACAAGATCATCTTCAATTCGATCGGCCAGCTCACCCGCTTCGAGAAGCAATCATCAGGCATCATCCGCGGCCTGCGTCTGAACCCCGGCGTCTCCTCCTCGAGCTTCGACCTGGCTGATCCCGCCCGCCCCTTCTCGCGGCTGGGCGAATGGGACCTCAAAAAGGTCGAGCCGGTCATGGAGCTGATCTCCGGCTTCATGATCCACAACAACTGCGAAAACGGCGATTTCGACCTTTTCGATAAGATGCTCGGCGATATCGAACAGAAGTTCGGCCCCCTGCTCAAGAAGGCCGAATGGGTCTCCCTCGGCGGCGGCATCCATTTCACCGGCGAGAACTATCCGCTGGAGAAGTTCGCGGAGCGCCTCAAGCGCTTCTCCGGCGAATTCGGCGTCCAGGTCTATCTGGAGCCCGGCGAAGCCTCGATCACCAAGTCGA
>JAIXSF010000162.1 GCA_027484835.1 Rhizobiaceae bacterium
GAGGGGCTGAGCGGCGGCTCGATCCTCGAATTCGCCCGCCAGTTCCGCTTTCCCGATGGCCGAACCGCGGAAGGGGCCTTTCGCCTGGCGTTTGCGGCGGATCTGAGAGCGCCTGATTTTTTCGCCTTTGCCTGCGAGCGCGTGAACCCGCTCCCGACGGATCGCGGCGCCTTGCTTGTGCATGCCAATGGCGCAGCTGGCCTTGCCCGCGTGGTCCTCGTCGAAGAAAACCCCAGCGACTTCCAGTATCTCCTAGAGATGGTCCTCAGGCAGCGGGACGTGAACGCTCATTCCTTCGGCTTGTCCATCGAAACGGCCAATGCGACGGTCGAGGTTTTGTCCCCGGACGGGTTCCGCGCCCATTACGGGCCGAGCCCCGCTTACGCTGAGAGAGGCCTGATCGGAGCCGCCGTGGTCGTCGCCGTTGCCGATCTCGGCGTGACAGAAGCCTGCCTCGCTGCTAATGGCGTCCCCCATCACAAAATAGGCGCGCGCCTCGTTGTCGCGCCGGAAAAGGGGCAAGGTGTCACCTTTGCCTTCGAGGAGTTGAAATGAGCGTTTCCCCCAATACGGAAGTCGTCGTCGGCGAAGGTTCTGCCAAGGCCGTTTTCTCCCAGAAGGGCCGATTTGCCCTGATCGCCGGCCCCTGCCAGATGGAAAGCCGCGATCACGCCTTCATGATCGCCGGTCAGCTCGTCGAGCTCTGCCGCGAGCTTGGCCTCGGCCTCGTCTACAAGTCTTCCTTCGACAAGGCAAACCGCACTTCGCTTTCGGCAGAGCGCGGCATCGGCCTGGAAAAGGCGATGGAAATCTTCGCCGACATCAAGAAGGAATTCGGCGTTCCTGTCCTGACCGACATTCACACGGAAGAGCAGTGCGGCGCCGTGGCGCCAACCGTCGATGTCCTGCAGATCCCGGCCTTCCTCTGCCGCCAGACGGACCTGCTGGTTGCCGCTGCCAAGACCGGTCGCGCGATCAACGTGAAGAAGGGTCAGTTCCTGGCGCCCTGGGACATGAAGAACGTCCTCAACAAGATCACCGGTTCCGGCAACCCGAACGTGTTGCTCTGCGAGCGTGGCGCATCTTTCGGCTACAACACGCTGGTCTCCGACATGCGCTCGCTGCCGATCATGGCGTCGATGGGCGCCCCCGTCGTCTTCGATGCCACCCATTCCGTGCAGCAGCCGGGCGGGCAGGGCGGTTCCTCGGGCGGTCAGCGCGAATTCGTCGAGACGCTGGCGCGTGCAGCCGTCGCAGTCGGCGTCGGTGGCCTCTTCATCGAGACGCACCAGGACCCGGACAACGCGCCGTCGGATGGACCCAACATGGTCAAGATCACCGAGATGCGCCGTCTCCTCGAAAAGCTGATCGCGTTTGACGATATCGCCAAGGCTGCCTGACGGCAGCCCCAGCAATACATCAGGAGGCCCGGCGATAAGCGCCGGGCTGCTGCATCGGGACTGACGAGCGTCCGCTGAGCTGAAAGCGGGCGAGCATTTGCCGCAGATGTTCCGCTTCCCCGTTCAAATCGCGACAGGCGGAATTCGCCTCTTCCGCCATCGCGGCGTTCTGCTGGGTCACCTGGTCCATGTGATTGACGGCCGCATTGACTTCCGCCAGCGCGCTGGACTGTTCCACGGCCGACATTTCGATAGCATGGATCAACTGGTGCACCTGCTGCACCTCCTGGTCGATGGCCGATAGCGCCTCGCCGGTGCGATTGACCAGCGACACGCCGTTCCCGACCTGGGTTGCCGAGGCATCCACCAGAGCCTTGATTTCCTTGGCAGCACTCGCGGATCGCCCGGCCAGTTCGCGGACCTCCTGCGCGACGACTGCAAAACCCTTGCCGCTTTCACCGGCCCGAGCAGCCTCCACGCCAGCATTCAGTGCCAGAAGGTTGGTCTGGAAGGCGATGTCGTCGATGACGGAGATGATCTGGCCGATCTGCGCCGAGGACGCCTCGATCTTGGCCATCGCGACGACGGCGTCGCGCACCACGGCGGCCGAGACTTCGGCACTCTGTTTGGTCCGTGTCATCATCATATTGGCTTCGCGGGCCCGCTCCGATGAAGTCCGGATGGTGGTTGTGATTTCGTCGAGAGCAGATGCAGCCTCCTCCAGCGAGGCCGCCTGCGTTTCCGTCCGCCGCGCGAGATCATTGGTACCGCTAGCAATGTTGTCAGCACCCGAATGCACAGTGCCGACCGTCTTCGAGATGTCGGTGAGCGTGTGGGCGAGCGACCGAATGCTGGCGTTGAATTCCAGCCTCAGTTTTTCGTAGTCTGGCGCAAATGGGTCGGCAATTTCGACGGTCAGATCACCGGATGCGAGCTTTTCAAGACCAACGCTCAGGCTGTCGATGACCCGCGCCCGCTGGCGATCCTCCGCGGCCCGTGCCTCCATTTCGGCGCGCTCGCGGTTTGTCAGCAGCGCCTGCTCAGCCTCTTGCCGTTCGCGTATTGCCTTGCGCTCCATGGCCGCCGAGCGAAACACCTGGACGGACGAGGCCATCTGGCCGATCTCGTCTGCGCGTTCCACATAGGGCACCGGCTGCGAATAATCGCCACGGGCGAGGTTGCTCATATAGGCTTTCATCGCATTGAGAGGCGAGATTGCACGCTTGCGCAGGGCAAAGAGCCCGGCAATCAGGA
>JAIXSF010000013.1 GCA_027484835.1 Rhizobiaceae bacterium
ACGCAGTCTTCTATCCGGGCGGCCATGGCCCCCTCTGGGATCTCGCCGAAGACAAGGACAGCATTGCGCTGATCGAGGCGTTTGCCGCGAAGGACCGGCCGATCGGTGCGGTGTGCCATGCGCCGGGGGTCCTGCGTCATGTGAAGGGCAAGGATGGCCAGCCGCTGGTCAACGGTCGCAAGGTGACGGGCTTTACCAATTCGGAAGAAGAAGCCGTCGGCCTGACCCAGATCGTGCCCTTCCTCGTGGAAAACATGCTGCAGGAGCGCGGCGGCCGCTATGAAAAGGGTGCCGACTGGAGCGTGCATGTGGTGACCGACGGCAAACTGGTGACAGGCCAGAACCCGGCCTCTTCGGAAGAGGCGGCCAAGGCGCTGCTGAAGCTGCTGTAAGGCAATGCGTCCACCCTCCCCCTTGAGGGTCGGAGCGAAGCTCCGGGGTGGGTGAACATCGGGAGCGGCCCGCGAGGTCACCCCCACCCGCCGCTTTGAGGCGACCTCCCCCCTCAAGGGGGAGGTAGAGGCCTGAAGGCGGGGCGACCGCCTCAGTCGAGCTTGAGCTCCATCATCGTCAGATCCAGCCAGCGGCCAAATTTCTGGCCGACTTCCTGGTGAGTGCCGACAAGGCGGAAGCCAAGCGCGGTGTGCAGGGCGATGGAGCCGGCATTTCCGGCCTCGATGGCGGCGACCATGACGTGGATCCCGCCGGACCGGGCGCGTTCGATGAGGGCCGTCATCAGCGCCCTGCCGAGGCCGCGTCCATAATGATCCTTCTCGACATAGACGGAATGCTCGACCGAGTTGCGGAAGCCATCAAAGGGGCGCCAGTCGCCGTAGGAGGCATATCCGGCGATGCGGCCGTCGATCTCGGCGACGAGGATCGGGAAGCCGCGGGTGCGACGCAGCTCGAACCAGGCCTTGCGATTGTCGAGATCAACCAGGGTCTCGTTCCAGATCGCGGTGGTCTCGGCGACGGCGTGGTTGTAGATTTCGAGGATGGCCGGCAGATCGGCTTCGGCGGCGTCGCGAATGAGAACGGGCTTTGACATGGATCGGAATTCAACATTTTCCGGCGGAAAAACCGCGCTTGGGGACTGACGTGTGACGGGCGATACTTCGCCGCGTCGACACATCGGGCAACAAGGGGTTAAAGGCAAGACCACGACAGACGGAAAACAATCATCATGACCTCTCTCCTTCCCGGCCTCCTGACACGCTTCGTCGTCGTCTTCATCGGCGCGCAGCTCTTCATCTATCTGCTGGTGCTCGCGCTCGACTCGTTCGGCTGGGGCGACAGCCTGTCATCGGCCGGCAATGTGGCGGTGCTGATCGCAGCCGGTTCCTCGGCCGGCAGCTTTGTTGCGGAGCGGCTGAAGGCGAAGCCGAGCTGGGGGACGAGCCTCAAGCTTTCCGCCCTGCTTGCGGTCGTCGCCGTGCTGCTTGGCGGGTTGATCCTCCTCGGTGTGGTGTTCAGCAGCGGGATCACCGGGGCAGAGCTCGAAATGCTTGCCGGCCAGATGGACATGACTCCCGTCACGGCGGCGCTGGTGCTCGCGGGAGGTTCGCTGGCGCTCAGTTTCCCGGTGACGCTGGCGGGCTTCCGCATCGGCGCCGGTCAGATGGCCAAACACCTCGAAAAGCAGGCGAAGCTGACGGAGATCTGAGGGGCAGCGGTTTGATGTCGTCGTCATGCTCGGCCTTGTGCCGAGCATCTGCTGCCATCGTGGTGGGCGCGAAGAGAGCCGGCCTTGGCGAGTCATGCACCGGAGAGACCGGGGCCTGCCGTGGCAGATCCTCGGGACGAACCCGAGGATGACGATCGGGGAAATGTGGAGTGCGCTTTAGCCAAGGCTGATCGCTGTAAACACGGCCGAATAATGGACGATGGCGGCTGTCACCACGAAGGCGTGCCAGATGGCGTTCTGGAAGCGCAGGCGTTCCCAGACATGGAAGACGACGCCGGCCGAATAGATGCAGCCGCCGACGATGATCAGCGTCAGGGTGATGCCCGGGATGATTTCCGAAAGGGGGCCCATGGCCAGTGCGCCGCTCCAGCCCATGCCGAGATAGAGCAGGATTGCCAGGCGATCGTAGCGACCGGGAAAGCGGAACTTCAGCCAGATGCCGGTAAAGGCCGTGATCCAGATGCCGATCAGGAGCGCCAGAATGAGCGGCCGGTCGGCGCCCTGGACGAGGAAGGGCGTGTAAGTCGAGGCGATCAGGATGAAGATCGCCGAGTGGTCGAAGCGGCGCAGGATCCACTTCACGCGGGAATGCGGCCACATGTTGTAGGTGAAGGAGACGCCAAGCGCGATGATCAGGCCAAGGCCATAGATCCAGCTTGCAGCGATGTTGGCATAGTCGGAATAGACCGTGGCATAGAAGATCAGCGCGGTGGCGCCGACCAGGGCGAAGACAACTCCAATGCCGTGGATGATCCCGTCGGCGACCAGCTCGTGCAGGTCGTAGGCGCGGCCAAACTTGAAAGGATCGGAAGTCATGGGGTCTCTTCGTTTTTCGGCTTTTGACGGATCAGGACGGTCGAAGCATCTGCTTCGATGATGGCGGAAATGGCGGGAGCGAACAAGCACCGGCGCCTTCACAAACGCACCGTTGCCGTAACCTTCCTTGCTTGCCTAATCGTGACACGCCGCCTACCAATCAATGGTTACCGCCGACATTGGTTGCCCTGAGAAAAATAATCATGCGCTTCACCCTGCTTGCCACTTTTGCCGCCCTTCTCACCTATTGCTGGTTCCTGCTGAAGGTCGGACAGGCCCGGCGGAAGTTCGGGGTGGAAGCGCCGAAGACAACCGGCAATGCCGATTTCGAGCGGATCTTCCGGGTGCAGCAAAACACGGTGGAGCAGATGGTGCTCTTCCTGCCGTCGCTGTGGATCTTCGGCTTCTACGTCTCCGACGCGCTGGCCGGTCTGCTCGGTCTTGGCTGGACGGCCGCTCGTGTCCTCTATGCCGCCGAATACTATGCCGATGCCAAGAGCCGCGGTCCGGGTGCGGCCCTGACCTTCCTGATCGGGATCATTCTTCTCGTTGGTGGGACGATCGGAGCCCTGATCTCGGGCGCGTGAGATCTTAATCGGCGGGCGATCAGCGGCTGTCGCCGACCAGCACCTTGCGCAACGACTGAAGCGTGTCGATCAGGTTTGCGTCATCTATGAAGCGCGAGCCGACCAGGGCCTTCAAATCCTCGTTCAGGCGGTCGGCGACCGGTTTCAGGGCGATGCCCTTCTCGGTCAGGTGGACATTGACCTGACGCTCGTCGATGCGCGAGCGACAGCGCGTCAGAAGACCTGCCTGCTCCAGGCGCTTGATCAGCGGCGTGACCGTACCGGATTCCAGCGCCAGACGTTCGGCAAGCTGCCCGACGGTGAGACGATCTTCGGCCCAGAGCAGCCGCATGGCCAGATATTGCGGATAGGTGAGATCGAGTTCTTCCAGCAGCGGACGATAAGCGCGGGTGAAAGCAAGCGAGGTCGCGTAGATGGCGAAGCACAGCTGGTGGTCCAGGCTCTTTTCATCCTTGTCCGCCATGCATCCGTCTCCATCCGGGTGCCGCGCCCTTCACCGACCGGGCTGGTCACCGCCTGCACTGACAGCATCCTGTCATCGGCAGGTGGTATAGGATGGCCGAGCCGATACAGGCAACCTCTAAGCCACTTTTCTCACGATGGGCGAGATTGCGACTTGTGCGCAAATCTCTCGCGTGACAGATATGTTCGCGCAACCTATTGCGCGCTGAGCCTGCGCGACCGAAATGGTGCTCCAAGTTATCTTGAATGGGAGATCTACCATGCTGATCAATCGTCGTTCCCTGCTTATGACCGGGGCTGCCGCCGGCCTTGGCGCTGCCCTTTCCACATCGGCCTTTGCCGCAGCGCCGCTTTCGGGTGTCCAGGCGCCGGGCTTTTATCGCCGTAAGGTCGGAAGCCTCGAAATCACTGCGCTGCTCGATGGCTTTGCCCCGCTGTCGGTCGACAACTTCTCCGGCGCCGACAAGGCCGACCTCGTCAGGATTCTCAACCAGGCCGGTCTCACCGAAAACCTGCCGACCTCGGTCAATGCCTTCGTCATCAATTCCGGCGAAAAGACCTATCTCGTCGACACCGGGCTTGGTTCAAACCAGATGTTCGGCCCGACGCTCGGCCGCACGGTCGCGAACCTCGCCGCTGCCGGCATCACGCCCGACCAGATCGATGCCGTGATCCTGACCCATGCCCATCCCGACCATGCCGACGGCCTGATCGGTGCGGATGGCGCGGCACTCTTTGCCAATGCCGAACTCGTTCTGCACGAGAAGGAAGCCGGCTTCTGGCTGGATGACGGCGCCCTGTCCAGCGCTCCGGACGGTCTGAAGCCGATGTTCGATCTGGCCCGCAAGGCGCTGAAGCCCTATGAGGCGCGCACGCGTCTCGCCAAGGATGGCGAGATCTTCCCGGGCGTCGAGATGATCCTGTCTGCCGGACATACGCCCGGTCACAGCATCCTGCGCGTCGCCTCCGGTGCAGACCAGATGCTGATCGTCGGTGATACCGTGCACAATGCCGCGATCCACGCCGAGAAGCCGAATGTGGGCTTTGCCTTCGACATGGACCCCGCCCAGGCTGCCGCGAGCCGCCGCCGGATCTTCGACATGGTCTCGGCCGACAAGATGCTGATCGCCGCCACCCACATCGCCTTCCCGAGCTTCGGCCGGATCTTCGTCGATGGCGACCACTACCGCTTCCAGCCGGCGGACTACGCCTACACGCTGTAAGGCATCACGCACGGCCGCGAAGACGGACGCAAGAGAGATGGAACCGGGCCTTGTGCCCGGTTCTTTGCGTTTGGGCGGAGCTGAAACTTGACCAAGGGCTCCCGTCAATAGGCGACTCGGGCGCCACCTCACGTATTGCGTTTTGCGATACAAATTGCGATATTAGGGCTGACCAAGGAGCGATATCAATGTCCCGCATGCAAGACCGCAAGGACTATCCCATCTCCATGCGCCTGCCGGAAGCGGATGTGGCGATGATCGATCGCGCGGCTGCGCTGAAAGGCCGCTCACGGACAGACTTTGTCCGGGATGCTGCCGTGCGGGCCGCCGAAGAAGCCGTCATGGAGCAACAGCTGGTCCGCATGACGGAGGACGGGTTTGCCGATTTCATGGCGCTAATGACAGCGCCCGTCGAGGTGGTGCCCGAACTGGTTGAGGTCTTGCGCCGCCCTGCCCCCTGGGAAGCGGGTTACCAAGCGAAGGACTGAGCATGGCGCTCTCCGCTCCTGAACCGCTCAATGACGGCCACGATCTGGGCGGATTTTCTTGCGGCAAGCCTGCGCTAGACCACTGGCTGAAGACACGGGCGCGCGCCAATCAGGAGAGTGGCTTTACCGTCGTCATCGTGGTGCATGATGCAGGGCGTGTCGTCGGCTATTACGGCCTTTCTCCGACAGCCGTGCTGCCAGCGTCCCTGCCCCGCTCCGTCCGCACCGGCCAACCGCCCAACCCCGTCCCGTGCCTCCTGCTCGGGCAGCTTGCCGTCGATCAATCCTATGCAGGGCATGGGCTCGGGACCGGTCTCATCAAGCATGCACTTACCCGCTGCATGCAGGGCGCAGCGCTTGTGGGTGGGCGGGCGCTGATCGTCAATGCGATCGATGAGGAGGCGCGGCTGTTCTGGACGCGGCGGGGGTTCGTGCCGTCGAAAGACGATCCGTTTCGCCTGTTGCGGCCGATCTCGCATATTGCGGCGGCGCTTGAGGCGGTGGAACAGCCTCACGGGTGACTTGCTCCCGCGCCACTGGACGCCCCCCAAACGAAAACGAGGGAGCTTAACGCCCCCTCGCCTCTTCTCATTTCACTCGCGCTCGGCTCACGCCGTCTGCATGGCGCCCGGGCCCGGGATTGCGCCGGGTGGGCACTTGCCAAGGATGATCATGCCGAGCACTTCGTCCTTGGTGACATCTTCGGTGCGGGCATGGCCCACGACGCGGCCGTTCTTCATGACAAAGACGCGGTCGGCGAGGTCGAAGACGTCGTGGATGTCGTGGCTGATCAGGAAGATGCCGATCCCGTCCTTCTTCAGCTGCTGGATGAGCTCGCCAACCTGGGCGGTTTCCTGCGGACCCAAGGCTGCCGTCGGTTCGTCCATGATCAGGATCTGGGCGTCGAAGAGGATCGCACGGGCGATCGCCACCGACTGACGCTGACCACCGGAGAGCGCCTTGACCGGCTCCTTGAAGCGCTGGAAGTTGGGGTTGAGACGCCCCATGACTTCACGGGCCTTGGCTTCCATCGCGACGTCGTCGAGCGTGCCCCAGGCGGTGCGCAGCTCGCGGCCGAGATAGAGGTTGGCGGCGGCATCGACATTATCGGCGACGGCAAGCGTCTGGTAGATCGTCTCGATGCCGTATTTCTTGGCGTCGCGCGGGTTGTTGATGTCGGCAAACTCGCCACGGACCAGGATATCGCCGTTGTCGCGCTTGTAGGCGCCCGACAGGATCTTGATCAGGGTCGACTTGCCGGCACCGTTGTGGCCGAGCAGGGCCACGACTTCACCCGGGAAGAGGTCGATCGAGGCGTCATCGACGGCGTGAATGCCGCCGAAGGAGATGGAAACGTTGCGCATTTCCACGAGGGGGGTACGATTTTCCGACATGAGTTCAACTCCCCTTACTTCGCACGGGCGCGGTAGACGGTGTCGAGCCAGACCGCAACGACGAGCACGATACCGATGACGATGCTCTGGAGCGGTGTGTCGAGACCGAGCAGGACCATGCCCGAATTCAGTGATTGCATGACGATGGCACCGAGCATGGCACCGGCGATGGTGCCGACGCCGCCGGCAAGCGAGGTGCCGCCGATGACGGCTGCGGCGATGGTGTAGAGCTCGTCGAGCGTGCCCTGCGCATTGGTCGCAGCGTTGAGGCGGGCGGTCGAGATGGCTGCGGCGATGGCGCAGAGTGCACCCATCAGCGCGAACATCTTGACGGTGACCCACTTCACCTTGATGCCGGCGAGTTCTGCCGCTTCCGGATTGCCGCCGATCGCGAAGACATAGCGGCCGAACCGGGTGCGGTTGGTGATGAAGGCCATGACCATGGCGATGCCGATGGCAATGAGAACGGGAACGGCGATGCCGAGACCGATCTGCAGACCACCTTCCGGCCAGGCGATGCCATTGGCTTCGGCATATTTGCGGGCAAGGTTCACCGGCATGTAATAGCTATTGGCCACCCAGACGGCGCCGAGCACGGCCACGCAGCCGGAGGCGACGAGGAAGTATTCCGCCCAGATCGGACGCAGCGGGAAGCCGAAGCGGCGACGCTGACGGCGGGTGTTGAGAATGGTGAGCACGATCATCAGGCAGGCGACGAGGCCGACGATCCAGCTGGCGGTGACACCGATCGAACCATCCGCACCACCACCCATCAGGCGGTAGGTGGTGTCCATGGGCGCGACGGTGGCACCCGAGGTGACCATCCAGGCCGCACCGCGCCAGACGAGCAGGCCGCCGAGCGTGACGATGAAGGCGGGCACGCCGAGGAAGGCGATGATGACGCCGTGCAGGGCGCCGATCGCGGTGCCGACGAGGATGCCGGCGGTGAGCGCGATGATCCACATCATCGGATGCTCAAACCCGATGATCGGCGGCAGGATGCGGGCCTGAAGGACCGCCATGATCATGCCGACGAAACCGAGGATAGAGCCGACCGAGAGGTCGATATTGCGGGTGACGATGACCAGCACCATGCCGGTCGCCATGACCGAAACCGAGGCAGCCTGAACCGAGAGGTTCCAGAGGTTACGCGAGGTCAGGAACAGGCCGTTCGACAGGATGTCGAAGCCGACCCAGATGATCCCGAGCGCGATCACCATGCCCAGCAGGCGCGTGTCGATTTCCGTGGCTTGAAAGAAGCGTTTTACCGCTGAAACATTGGATGCCCGAGCACCATGTACGGGCGTGGCAAGGCTGTGATCCGCCATACGAATAATTCTCCCCAGTCGTTTGTCGGCTTGCGAAGGGCTCGCGTCTCGCGCGAGCGTTCGGGCGTTCTACCCGCCATGCGAATCGAGGCATCTCATTCTTCGGCGGCTGGTGGATCACGCCGGCGGTGGCCCCTTGAAGCCGTCCGACACTCTCCTGCTGCCATGCTCTCGATCAGTCGAAACGCCGCAGCGCAAATGGCTGCGGCGTTCCGGCTCAAGCTCTGTGGTCAGTCACGTCAGGATCAGTTGCAGGCAGCAACGGAACCGGCGGCAACGCCCTGGCATGCTTCTTCCTTGGAGATCCAACCCGCGTCGATGACGGTGTTGAGGTTTTCCTTGGTGATCGGCAGCGGAGCGATGAAGTAGGAGTTCATTTCGACGCCCTTCGGGCCGCCGGAGAACTTCACGGTGCCGGCGATTTCGTCCATCGACTTGCCAGCGG
>JAIXSF010000084.1 GCA_027484835.1 Rhizobiaceae bacterium
CGTCCGAGATGATCACATCCGGCCAGTCGGTCTGCATCAGCGAGGTCAGCAGCGTGACCATCTCGCCGGCGTTGGAAATGCTGCCATCGGTCTTGCCGAGCAGGGTGTTTACATAGGTCCGGTCGAAGGAATAGGTCTTCGGGCTCTCGCTGTTCACATAGAAGCTGAAGCTGACCTCGATGCCATCGGGGTCTTCGCCGTCGCGGAAGACCTGGAAATCATTGAATGGCAGCGTCATCTGCGAACCGCGTGCTGCCTGATCAGAATCATTGACCAGGCCATGCGATCCGGACGAAACCTGTGATGTGACATTGCTGATCTCGACATAGGAGCCTTCCCGTCCTGAATTCTCCAGCGTCTGGATCCAATATCGGTCAGGAACCGTCCCGGAAGGATACTTTGAATGTAGGCCTGCAGTGGCACCTGTGTTGGCAAGCGACAAGGCCAGACCCAGCGCCTGAGTGAAATTCTGGTACGTCGTCACCACGCCGTTCCAGCTTGGAAAATGCGTGTCGAGGAATGCCTTGTCGATGGTCACCCCAACCGTTGTCTTTCCCGGGTCATAGGGCGGCGAGATCCCGTGGGCAGGCTCATCCTTGTCGACTGTGACATCGAAGGTGATCGCGTCTCCCACGCCCCTCAAATCAAGCGGGCCAGAAAAGACGCGGTTCGGAAGCCAGGCAGGCGATTCCATATTTCGGTTCGGTACCCAGACTTGTGTGCCGTCGGCGTAGAAGCGGGGACTACGCATGCCCGCTATCGTTTCGATATCGCGTGCGTCCCTCTGAAGCAGACCACCTTCTGCGCTGTTGAACAGCGAGATTTCCGACAGGTCCACCGTTATTGTCTTGGTGGAAACACCACCACGGCTGTCCCGCACGAAAGAGGAGATCACACTCGCCTTGTTGATATCCACGTCATAGAGATCGGCAATATCCGTGTTCAGCCAGTTCTGGCCCGAGAAACTTGCCGACTCCGCGATCGACTTCACCTGGTCCTTCATCTGGTCCAGTTCGGCCTGAACCTTGGCCTTGTCGACGCCGTCTTCTGTTGCGGCAACCAGACGCGCCTCGAATTGCGTGAGCACGTCGATCACTGAACTCATCCCCGCAGAGGCAGTATCCACCTTGGCAGCGCCCAGCCCGAGCGCATCAGCGGCGGCCGAGATCGCCATGCTGTCCGACCTCATGGTGGTCGAGATCGACCAGTAGGCCGCGTTGTCGGCAGCGGTTTCGACGCGCAGCCCGCTGCTGACGCGCCCCTGTGTGGCTTCGAGATCGGTGGTGAGGGAGCGCAGTGTCTGCAGCGCGGTCAGGGCCGAAAAATTGGTCAGAATGCTCGTCATCGAAATAGGCCACTCGAAAAAGGGTTTACGAAAATCATTCACAAGAAATGACTGCCCGTGCCTTTATGGTTTCGAAGTGGTTAACGCCCTGATGAAGTTGGCTCCGTAGAAATACGGATCGTTGCTTTGCATTTCATCGGGGGCGGAAGTGCGCCTACAGCTTCACCTTCACAGGTCGCCAGACGATCGTTTCGGGTGTTCGGTCATAGGGATTGTCCATGATCGTCACCTTGCAGTTGCGCGTATCGCAGGGGGTGCAGCGGAATTTCAGCGAGAAGGGATCGCGGCCATGGCCATAGAAGGAGGCGAGGTCCTTGGCGAGGAACCGCCCCTGCCGCTGGCAGTCGCGGCATGTGGCGACCACGAGCATGTTGTGGCGAAGAGCTTTGCCGAGAGTATCGATCGCACTGGTCATGCCGATGACATTGAACAAAACAAGAACATCGTCAAGTGCGAACATGATCACGAAACGCTGCAGGCTCTGGTTTTCAAGGGTTTTCGCGTCCTGGAAGGCTTTTGCCAGGCACTGGAGTGCGTCCGCTAGGTGACTGAAAATTAACTATAAATTCTTGGGTCTGTAAGCCAACTGTTAACCTTGATCTCTTTATAAAGAACTCGCTTCCACCAAGGTAATGCGTCGAGAAGCGCTCGGTTTCTGTATTGCGTATCGGGGAGGGCGTCATCCACGGCGCTCTCCCGTATTCGCCTTCGACCGGGCGTCTCATGGGCATGAGGCCCTCTCGGCGAAGAGGCGTTCCCGTCAACGGTCCGATATCCGCACCCGCGTCCTGATAGACATGAAAAAAAGCCTCCGCGCCGGATTTGCGGGAGGCTTTTCGTCTTTTTCAAGCGGTCCGGCTCACTCCGCGGTGAGGAATTCCGCGCAATAGCTCTTGCCACCATTCGTTGCCGGACGGTCGACCACCGTGCGCACGCCACGGATCACGTAATCGGAAGAAACGGTCAACTGAACCTCGCAGCGCAGATATTCGGTGCGCGCCCTGGTCAGCAGCTTGCCCTTCTTGCCGTCACCGAGATCTTCGTAGGTCGCGGGAACGACGCGGGTATTGTAGCCGCCACGCCAGGTGTAGAGCGTCGACGAGCCGGAAGCTGCATCCGACACCGGCGGGCCGAACTTGGCGAAGAAGGTCCCCGCCTGCTGGCCGTTCCAGCGTGTCTCGATGTCGTTCTTCGGCATGCCGCCCGTTGTCGTGCATCCTGCGGCCGCCAGGCACAGCAGCCCGATCAGTCCCTTGGTCGTGCTCTTCAGCAAAGTCATTGTCACTATCCCTCGAACCCCATGAAGGCCGCCACCGGCCGTCGTTTCCAACGCTCTGCCGGCCACGCGCGGCCGATGACTGCTTTACTGTGAAACGCTGCCTCGCGAAACGGAAAGAGGGGGCCGACGTCGCAATTTTTCCACCGGTGATTTCTCTGCAACGACTGCCGCGTGACCTGCATCTCCGTGGCCCGGCGAGGGAACAGCCTGCCGACCGCATCTGAGGGGTGGCGCATATTGCTGCGTTATCAGCAGCATGCGACCACTTGTCATGAATTTTTCAACTTTCTTCCGCCTTTTTGCGTTTCCCTGCTTGTGGAACGAAAAACGCTGGTCTATAGAGGCGCCGCTGGTCACGGAGTGTAGCGCAGTCTGGTAGCGCACCACGTTCGGGACGTGGGGGTCGAGTGTTCGAATCACTCCACTCCGACCAGCTGACTTTCCTGACCCGATCCCGAATTCCTCCCGTATCCAAGCCGACTTAGAGTGTTTTGTCCGGAGATTTTCGCGCTCATGCGCTCTCCGATGCGCTGCGCCTGTTGAGTTGTATCTTATACAAACAGTGGTAGTGAATAGCTTTTTCGTCCTCCATCAAAAGCTGTTGGTAGACTTTTGCAAACCGTTGCTGAGCAATACAGATTAGGTTAGCTTTAAGTGTATTCAATGCGGCGGGCATTGATGCGTCGGAGCCGCAGACTCTACCACTGGTTGCGGCTGGCTGGGTTCGGTGAGCATGATACCGAGTACAAGAAGACGTCGTCAGCGCCAGGACAAGGTGACCCTGTCGGATGTGGCGCGCAATGCGGGCGTAAGTGCGATCACGGTCTCCCGGGCCTTGCGAGATCCGGAAAAAGTATCCCCCCATCTGCGCGATACGATCCTCAAGGTGGTCGAGGACATGGGCTATGTGCCCGATCTCGCCGCCCGTGCGCTCGCCAGCAAGAACAGCGGCCTCGTTGGCGTCATGTCGCCTTGGCTGACCAGTCACGCCTTCATCAGCGTTATCCGGGGCATCGAGGATCGGGTGCGCCCGTCCGACCTGCGCATCCAGTATGCGAGTTCGGATACCGGGCCGGAAGACCGGGTTCGGCAATTGCGCTTCTTCCTGTCGCAGAATCCGGCGGGGCTCATTCATGTCGGGCAGGCGGGTGACCACGTCATCGACGATCTCTTGCGCCGCGCACCGTGCCCGGTCGTCGAACTCATGGATGTCAGCCAGCAGCCGGCGGACATGTCGATCGGCATCGACCACCGCCGGGCGGCCGAAGCGGCCACGCGCCATCTGTTGCAAAAGGGCTATCGGCGGATCGCCATGCTGAACGGCGGCTGGGACTTTCGTGCCCAGCGGCGCCTGGAGGGTTTCAAGGCGGTGCTGGAGGAGGCAGGGCTCTTCGATCCCGCCCTCGTGCTCTCGCTCGACAGCAACAGCAGCGTCGGTCTCGGATGCCATCTGCTGGATCGTTTGAAGCGGGATTTTCCCGATGCCGATGCCGCCTTCTGCCAGAACGACGACATCGCGCTTGGCGTCCTCTTCGAGTGTCAGCGGCGGGGGCTAGGCGTCCCCTCGGATTTCGGCATCTGTGGGTTCAACGATCTGGATCACGCCGGTTTCGCCTTCCCGGCGATCACCTCCGTGCGGGTCCCACGCTATGAAATCGGCTATCGTGCGGTCGACATGATCGTGCGTGCTGCCGCCTCGGGCTCGTCCGCGAACAAGATCGTGGATCTTGGGTTCCAGCTGATCCCGCGAGGTTCGACGGACCGCGAGGGGTAACGCAAGCGTCACCCCTGGGATCGGATCGTCATGGCGCCGTCAGGCGGCGCGGTTCATGCGCCGTACCGTCTGCGAAGAATGGTAGTCGCCAAGGTTGAACTGGCCGATCATGCCGCGGAGCTTGTCGGCTTCGCTGGCCAGCGTCGATGCGGCGGCGCTGCTTTCCTCGACCATGGCGGCATTCTGCTGCGTCATCTGGTCCATGCCGTTGACGGCACTGTTCACTTCGACGAGACCGGACGACTGTTCGCGTGCCGCCGTCGAGATGGCGACCACATGGTCGTTGATCTCGACGATCAGCTGGCTGATCGATTTCAGCGCTCCGCCCGTGTCGCTCACCAGCTTCACGCCGGACGCCACTTCCGTTGCGGAATTCTGGATCAGATCCTTGATCTCCTTGGCGGCCTTCGCCGAACGCTGTGCCAGTTCGCGAACTTCCTGCGCAACGACCGCAAAGCCACGCCCGGCTTCGCCGGCACGCGCTGCCTCGACGCCGGCATTGAGCGCGAGCAGGTTGGTCTGGAAGGCGATCTCGTCGATCACGCCGATGATGTTGGAGATCTTCGAAGACGAATCCTCGATGCGGCTCATGGCGTCCACGGCATGCGCCACGACATCGCCGGATTTCTCGGCGCTGGACTTGGCCGAGCCTGCCACGGTGCGGGCTTCCTGGGCGCGCTGCGCCGAAGAGCCGACATTGGCCGTGATTTCTTCGAGCGCCGCGGCCGTTTCCTCGAGGTTCGCCGCCTGGCTTTCCGTGCGCCGCGAGAGGTCACCGACGCCCTGCGTGATCTCGCGGGTTCCCTGGGTGATGATCTCGACACTGCTCGAGATCTCCCGGAAGGTGTCGCAAAGCTGCGAAACGGAGCGGTTGAGATCGTGGCGCAGGAACTCGAATTCGGCCGAGAAGGGCTCCGTCAGCTGGAAGCCGAAATCACCCGAGCAGAGCCGCTTCAGGGCATCGCCGAGCGAGCTGACCGTGCGAACACGGGCGGTCACGTCGGTCGCGAATTTGACGACCTTCACCACCTTGCCATGGATGTCCAGGATCGGATTGTAGGAGGCGGAAATGATCACCTCCTTGCCGGACTTCGTGATCCGCTTGAATTCCGAGCTCTGATAACGGCCCTCGCGCAGCGCCTCCCAGAACGATTTGTAGTCGTTGGAAGCGACATAGTCGCGGTCGACGAAAACGCTATGGTGCTTGCCGACCAGTTCCGGAAGCGAATAGCCCATGAGGGTGAGGAAGTTCTCGTTGGCGCCCATGATCGTGCCGTCGACGGAGAACTCGATGATCGCCTGCGAACGGCTGATCGCCGCGATCTGTGCCGCATAGTCGACATTCAGCAGGCGCGCCTTGGCGTCGGCCCATTCGACGACGAAACCGACGGTTTTGGCTCCGTCCTTCAGCGGCGTGACCAGCAGGTCGAAGACCCGGTTGCCGACGGTGATCGTCGCGCTGTGACGGTTTTTCAGTGCCGCCAGCATGTTGCGCTGATGCGACGGGTTCTTGTGGAAGACGTCGATATTGCTGCCGATCAGGCTCGCGACGCTGAACTTCGCCAATTCCTTCTTCAGGTCCGACTCCGCTTCCTTCAGCAGGTCGACGACGGCAGGATTCATGTAGGTGATGTTAAGCTTGGCATCGGCCACCATGACATTTGCCTGCAGCGCATCCAGCGCCAGCGTCTTGGCAAGTGTCTTTGCATTTGCAAACCCCGGAAGTCCCATAACCCCTCCAATCGCCCAGCAGCCCCTGCGCTGGTCCTGAAACATTAGCTTGGTAGAAAATGCATACAAAAAATAAACGAAAGGCTAAAATATGAATGTCTTGTCTACCTTTCATGCGAATTTTTGTAACGCCGCGAGGCTCGCGACGCCCTCTACGACTAGTTGAAGGGGGCGGGGCAGTCAGCAGGGGTGGGCTTTGCGGATCAGGCCGAGGCGTGTTCGCCGGTATGAAGCGCGTCGAGCGCAGCCAGAAAGGGCTGAAGATCGGGGAAGTATTGCACGCCGGGCCGGCTGCCCACGGCATGATAGGCCGCTCCGCCAATCCAGATCTGGATCTCGGGGGCAAGCAGCGATCGCAGTGTCTGAAGATTGCGCTCCAGCCCGGCCTTCCGACCGGTCAGCGCGCTCAGACAGACACAATGCACGCCCCGTCGGTGTGCCGCTTCTGCAATCTCGTCGGCTGGCAGATTGGCGCCGAGAAACAACGCGTTCCAGCCTCTCAACCGCGCAAGCAGCGTTGTGACGAGCGCGCCGATATCGTGTTCTTCCCGCTCCGGCGTGGTCGCGACCAGGCGCGGTGCGTCGGGTCTAGGCTGCGGACAATGATCGAAGAGCCCACCGAGAATACGTTTGATATGCGCCGTGGTCATATGCTCGGCCGCAATGCTCGCATCACCGGCGGCCCACAGCGAACCGACTTCCCGCATCAACGGAAGTGCCGTCGCAAGAATGAATTGCTCAGGCGTGTCCCGCTCAGCCCGCGCCTGAAGCTGCGTCTGCAGCCGGTCGCTGTCCATCGCTTTCACGGCTTCGAGGATCTCGGCAAGAGCGCTCCTCGCGTGAAGCTCGCCTTCAATCCGTGACAAGGCTTCGGTGTTCAGGTCAACGAGATTGCCGATCCGGTATCCGCCATCGCTGCAGGACTTCAGAAGCCTCAGCCGTTCGACCTGATCGCGGGTATAAAAGCGGCGTCCACTGGGGCTGCGTTCGGCCGGCTCCATGCCGTAGCGCCGCTCCCAGGCATGCAGCAGGAGCTTGGAGATCCCGCTTGCAGACAGCGCCTCGGCCATGCCGATCAACGCTTGCCCTTTGTCCTGCCTGATTCGCCGCATGCCAACCCCAGCCTTTTGCCGGATATTAGCCTGCCGATGTTAAAAGAAAAGCTTAAGGACGCGGCACCCGGCAAACGCAAAACGGCCCGCACGAGGCGGGCCGGTCGATTTTCGTATGTGCTCAGACGGCTTTAGCCGTCGATGTCGTCCAGCAACTGCCGGGCGGCGGCGGTCGTTACGCGGCGGGTTTCCACCTCGTCGCGGCGGCTGGCGAGCAGCTCGGTTGCCAGCAGCTGTTCGGCAAGATCCGACGGCAATGACAGGATCACGCGGCCTTCATGGGCATTCAATCCGCCAAGATCCGTTCGCTTGGCGGTGATCATGCCGCCGGCCACCGTGTTGTTGGTGTCCGGGTCGATCAGAATGAAGGCGCCGGTGCCGCGGTTCTGCTCATAAGGGTCGAAGATCGCGGTCTCGTCGAAGGACAGATGCACCTTGCCGATCGCGTTCATCTGCAGCATCTCGGCCGACTGCCACTTGCCGGACTTGAGATCCAGCTGCTGCACCGGCTGCACCTGCACGCGCTGGCGACGAGAACCGGCCTTCAGCCAGTAACGCTTGCCCGGCACGATGCCATCCGGCTGCAAAGCGACGATCTGCGCGTCGAAGGCAAGCCCCGTCTGTGGCTGGGCGTCGAGCGAAACGATCATGTCGCCACGCGCCACGTCCACCTGACGGTCGAGAACGAGCGTGATCGCGTCACCGGCAACGGCGGCGTTGCGCACGAGGTCGAAGGTCACGATCTGCTTCACGTTGGCGATCTGGCCCGATGGCAGGATGGCAACGCTGTCGCCAGGCTTGACCGCACCGCCGGCAACCGTGCCCTGATAGCCGCGGAAGCTTTCGCCCGGACGCGACACGCGCTGCACGGGCAGACGGAAACCGGTCGACTGGCCGGAGCTCAGGGTGGCGAGTTCGAGCGTCTCGACCAGCGTCGGGCCTTCGTACCACGGGATCACCGAGCGGCCGGAATAGACGACGTTTTCGCCCTTCAGCGCCGACATCGGGATTGCGGTCACCTGGCGAACGCCAAGCGTGAGCGCCAGTGCCTTGAACTCGGTGCTGATCTGGTCGAACACGGCCTTGTCATAGGAAACGAGGTCGAACTTGTTCACCGCAAGCACGAACTGCCGGATGCCCATCAGCGACGCGATCGTGGCATGGCGACGGGTCTGCTCGAGCAAGCCGGCACGCGCATCGACGAGCAGGATGGCCAGATCCGCCGTCGAGGCCCCGGTTGCCATGTTGCGGGTATACTGCTCGTGGCCGGGGGTGTCGGCAACGATGAAGGAGCGGCGGTCGGTGGCGAAATAGCGATAGGCGACATCGATGGTGATGCCCTGTTCGCGCTCGGCCTGCAGACCATCGAGCAACAGCGCGAAATCGGGCAGGCCGAGATCGTTCTGCTGGCCGGAATCACGGCGCAGCGTCGCGGCCTGGTCTTCCTTGACGGCCTTGGTGTCCCAGAGAAGACGGCCGATCAGCGTCGACTTGCCATCATCGACGGAGCCGCAGGTGATGAGGCGAAGCGGGCGGCTATCACGGATGACCGGTGCAGTGTCAGCGAGCGGAGCCTCGGAGGCGAGGGCGGTATTGGCTTGGGCGGTCATCTCAGAAATATCCTTCGCGTTTCTTCTTTTCCATCGATCCGGCCTGGTCGCGGTCGATGGCGCGGCCCTGACGTTCGGAGACGGTCGCGATTTCGAGTTCGGCGATCACCGCATCGAGCGTGGTCGCGTTCGAGCGGATGCCGCCGGTGAGCGGCCAGCAACCCAGCGTGCGGAAGCGCAGCATGCCTTCCTGGATCTGCTCGCCGGGCAGCGCTTCGAAGCGCGGATCTTCCGCCCACATCAGCATACCGTCGCGTTCGACATACTTCTGGTTCTTGGCGTAGTAGAGCGGCGGCAGCTCGATGTTTTCAGCCTGGATGTAGCGCCAGATGTCGACTTCGGTCCAGTTCGACAGCGGGAAGGCGCGCACGCTCTCGCCGCGGCGGATCATGCCGTTATAGATGTTCCAGAGTTCCGGGCGCTGGTTGCGCGGATCCCATTTGTGGTCGGGCGTGCGGAAGGAGTAGATGCGCTCCTTTGCGCGGGAGGCTTCCTCGTCGCGGCGCGCGCCGCCAAAGGCCGCGTCATACTTGCCGGCATCGAGTGCCTGGCGCAGCGCTTCGGTCTTCATCACGTCGGTATGATAGGCCGAGCCATGGCTGAACGGGCCAATGCCTTCTTCCTTGCCGCGCGGATTGGTGTGCACGATCAGGTCGAGGTCGAACTTCTCCGCCGTCGCATCACGGAACGCGATC
>JAIXSF010000202.1 GCA_027484835.1 Rhizobiaceae bacterium
GGCCTTGATTTCGTTCGACAGGATCGCTTTAACCGACGCGTCTTGGCTTTCGAAGACGCGGGCCGGGCCGGAGAATTTCAGGATGCTTTCATCCACGCCTGCCGTCTTGACGATGCAGCCATCGATGGCGAGGTTGCCGGTGAGCACCGCCAGACCGCCATCCTTGGAGAAGGGATGCTGCGCATCGCGGATGACGCCGCCCTGACGGTCGAGGTCGAGCTCGTCCCAGCGCGAGGACTGGCTGAAGGCCACCTGCGTGGGCACACCACCCGGAGCGGCGCTGAACAGCGCATGGGCTGCCGGATTGTCTGTGATCGCGATATCCCAGTTGTCCAGCGCATCGCGCATGGTGGGCGCGTGCACGGTCGGCAGATGCGTGTGCAGGAGGCCGGCGCGGTCGAGTTCGCCGAGGATCGCCATGATGCCGCCGGCGCGGTGCACGTCTTCCATGTGCACGTCGGACTTGGCCGGTGCGACCTTCGACAGGCAGGGCACCTTGCGCGACAGGCGGTCGATATCTTCCATGGTAAAATCGACATTGCCTTCATGGGCAGCAGCCAGGATGTGCAGAACCGTGTTGGTCGAGCCGCCCATGGCGATATCGAGCGCCATGGCGTTTTCAAAGGCCTGCTTGGAGGCGATGTTGCGCGGCAGGGCGTTCTGGTCGTCCTGCTCGTAATAGCGGCGGGCGAGATCGACGATCCGGCGGCCGGCTTCGAGGAACAGGCCCTTGCGGTCGGAATGGGTGGCGAGCGTGGAGCCGTTGCCGGGCAGCGACAGGCCGAGCGCTTCCGTCAAACAGTTCATGGAGTTGGCGGTGAACATGCCCGAGCAGGAGCCGCAGGTGGGGCAAGCGGAGCGCTCGATGACCTTCACGTCTTCGTCGGAGACAGCATCGTCGGCTGCCGCCACCATGGCATCCACGAGGTCGAGCGAGACCGTCTTGCCATGCATGACGACCTTGCCGGCTTCCATCGGGCCGCCGGACACGAAGATCGTCGGGATGTTGAGGCGCAGCGAGGCCATCAGCATGCCGGGGGTGATCTTGTCGCAGTTGGAGATGCAGACCATGGCATCGGCGCAATGGGCGTTGACCATATATTCGACGCTGTCGGCGATCAGCTCACGCGACGGCAGGGAATAGAGCATGCCGTCGTGGCCCATGGCGATGCCGTCATCCACGGCGATCGTGTTGAACTCCTTGGCGACACCGCCGGAGGCCTCGATTTCGCGGGCAACGAGCTGGCCGAGATCCTTCAGGTGCACGTGGCCGGGCACGAACTGGGTGAAGGAGTTCACCACCGCAATAATCGGCTTGCCGAAATCGCTGTCCTTCATGCCCGTGGCACGCCACAGGCCGCGGGCACCGGCCATGTTGCGGCCGTGGGTCGTGGTTCTGGAACGATAAGCAGGCATGGGACGATCCTCAACGTTACGGTAGGATGGAGACTCTGGGTCAAATATCGGCAAAACGGGCCTTCAGCCGCGTGCCGCAGGGCCTTGTCGTAGCGGAAACGCATAAAGCTGTCACTATCAGCATCCGCAAATCCGGTACGCATTCCTGTGAGCTTTATGCGCAAAAGCCGGAAACTTAATGGCGTTTTCTCCGTATATCACAGTGACCACACGAAATTGTGGTCGGAGATACTCTTTTCAATAGGGTTGTTCTCCATATCTAATGCCTGACTTGCCGATCAGGCCCTGACAGAGGTTGCCATCATGCCGCGATTCAAAGCTCCCCATATCCCTTCCTTCGAAATCACGCCGAAGTCGGTCTATCTTCGCCGGCGGGATATTCTGGGCCTCGCTGCGGGCGGGCTGGCCATGGCAGCTGCACCGCAGGCCTTCGCCGCACCGCTGACGGCCAAGCCCACGGACTACAAGGTGCCGGACGAGCTGACGCCGAAGGAATCCGTGACGACCTACAACAATTTCTATGAGTTCGGCACCGACAAGTCGGATCCGGCGGCCAATGCGGGCAAATTCAAGCCGGAGCCGTGGACGGTGAAGGTGGATGGGCTCGTCGGCAAGCCGCAGACATTTGGTCTCGAAGACCTGATCAAGGCCATCCCGGTGGAAGAGCGCATCTACCGCATGCGCTGCGTCGAAGCGTGGTCGATGGTCATCCCGTGGGATGGCATGCCGCTCGCTTCCCTGCTCTCTCTGGTGGAACCGACCAGCGCCGCTAAATATGTGGCTTTCGAAAGCGTGGTGCGGCCGGAAGAGATGCCCGGCCAGTCCGGCTCGTTCCAGCCCCTGCCCTGGCCCTATGTGGAAGGGTTGCGGCTCGACGAGGCGATGAACCCGCTGACGCTGCTGGCCGTTGGTCTCTATGGCGAGACCCTGCCGAACCAGAACGGCGCGCCGATCCGCCTCGTCACGCCATGGAAATATGGCTTCAAGGGCATCAAGTCGATCGTGCGCATCACGCTGACGGACAAGCAGCCGCCCTCCACCTGGAACATCGCCAATGCATCCGAATACGGTTTCTACGCCAATGTGAACCCGGAAGTGGATCACCCGCGCTGGAGCCAGGCGAGCGAGCGGCGGATCGGGACCGGTGGTTTCTTCGGCACCAAGCGGGTGGATACCCTGCCCTTCAATGGCTATGGCGAGCAGGTGGCGAGCCTCTACAAGGGCATGGACCTCCGGGCGAATTTCTGATGCTGCTGGATTTGAAACTGTCACCACGGGCCCAATCGGCGAGCATCTGGGCGCTCTACGCGCTCGGCCTCGTGCCCGCGGTGTGGACCTTCTACCTCGGCGCGACGAACCAGCTGGGGGCTGATCCGGTCAAGATCTTCGAGCGATCCCTCGGTCTCTGGGGTTTGCGCTTTCTCATCCTTACGCTTGCGGTCACGCCGCTCCGGGATCTCGAGATCTTCAACGGGTTGCGCTTTCGCCGGGCGCTGGGTTTGCTCGCCTTCTATTATGTGGCACTGCATTTCACCGTCTATGCAGTGCTGGATCAGGCGCTGAACCTCAACGCCATCATCGCCGATGTCATCAAGCGTCCCTTCATCACCTTTGGCATGGCCGGTCTGCTCCTGCTAATCCCGCTCGCGGTCACCTCCAACAACGCCTCCATCCGCCGCCTCGGCTCAGGCTGGACCACGTTGCACCAGCTCATCTACCTTATCGCGACCCTCGGCGCCCTGCATTACAGCATGGCGGTGAAGGTGCTGACGGCGGAGCAATATCTGTATATCTGGCTGGTGGTGGTGCTGCTTGCCTATCGCATCGTGCGGCCGAAGGTGATGCAGGCGAAGAAAGCGCGGCGGAAAGCGGCGAGTCATGTTTCGAGCCGCTAGTTAGGCTGGCAAGATCGCCTGCCTCCCTATTTTCGGCTCACCCGCTGGCCGCAACTGTCTAAGTCTAGCTCGGGCCAGAATACCCAGCCGGGCGATTGACGGGCATCACAACCCAAAAAAGGCCGGAGCGTTTCCGCTCCGGCCTATTGATATCATCCCTACCGGGAAAACAGATTACGCTGCTTCAGCGGCTTCTGCTTCGACGCGGGCCTTATCAGCTGCGCCCTTGGCGTCGACGTCGCGTTCAACGAATTCGACAACTGCCATGGCGGCATTGTCGCCGTGGCGGAAGCCTGCCTTCATGATGCGCAGGTAGCCGCCGTTGCGGGTGGCGTAGCGCGTTGCGATGGCGTCGAACAGCTTGGCGACGACAGCGGCGTCGCGGATCTGCGAGATCGCCTGGCGGCGAGCATGCAGGTCGCCGCGCTTGCCGAGCGTGACGAGCTTTTCAACGATCGGACGGATTTCCTTTGCCTTCGGCAGGGTGGTCACGATCTGCTCATGGGTGATGAGCGAGGCAGCCATGTTGGCGAACATCGCCTTGCGGTGGCTGGCAGTACGGTTGAGCTTGCGGCCGGCTTTCTGGTGGCGCATCGCTTTTCTCCTTCACTGGCAGGCAGAAGCCTGCTGTTTGACTGGTTAATACTGGTCTTCGTAGCGCTTGGCGAGATCTTCGATGTTCTCGGGCGGCCATGCGGGCACTTCCATGCCGAGGTGCAGGCCCATGGAAGCGAGAACTTCCTTGATTTCGTTCAGCGACTTGCGGCCGAAGTTCGGCGTGCGCAGCATCTCTGCCTCGGTCTTCTGGATCAGATCGCCAATGTAAACGATGTTGTCGTTCTTCAGGCAGTTTGCCGAGCGGACCGAAAGCTCCAGCTCGTCGACCTTCTTGAGCAGCGCCGGGTTGAAGGCGAGCTCGGTGACGGCTTCCTCTTCGGCTTCCTTCTGCGGTTCGTCGAAGTTGACGAAGACGCCGAGCTGGTCCTGAAGGATGCGGGCAGCGAAAGCGACAGCGTCCTCACCGGTGACGGAGCCATCGGTTTCGATGGTCATCAGCAGCTTGTCATAGTCGAGAACCTGGCCCTCACGGGTGTTTTCGACCTTGTAGGATACCTTCTTGACCGGCGAATAGAGGCTGTCGACCGGGATGAGACCGATCGGTGCATCTTCCGCGCGGTTGCGCTCGGCCGGGACGTAACCCTTGCCGTTGTTGACCGTGAACTCCATGCGGATTTCTGCGCCTTCATCGAGGGTGCAGATAACATGGTTGGGGTTCAGGATCTCAATGTCGCCGACCGTCTGGATGTCACCGGCGGTTACAACGCCCGGACCCTGCTTACGGACAACCATGCGCTTGGCATCGTCGCCGTCCATCTTGATGGCAATTTCCTTGATGTTCAGGACGATGTCGGTGACATCTTCGCGAACGCCCGGGATAGACGAGAACTCGTGCAGAACGCCGTCGATCTGGACAGCCGTAACGGCTGCACCACGAAGCGACGACAGGAGAACGCGACGCAGAGCGTTGCCGAGCGTCAGGCCGAAGCCACGCTCGAGCGGCTCGGCGACGAGCGTCGCCTTGGTGCGGCCGGAGGAGGAAAATTCCACCTTGTTCGGCTTGATCAGTTCCTGCCAATTCTTCTGAATCATGATTTTACCTTCCGTTCGCCATCACCATTCAATCGTGACGGCCGAATATGAGAAGCACCGGGAAGGCGAACCGCCTGCCCGGCAAGACGAAGGATGATCAGACGCGACGCTTCTTGCGCGGACGGCAACCATTGTGCGGGATCGGGGTCACGTCGCGGATGGACGTGATCATGAAGCCGGCAGCCTGGAGGGCGCGCAGAGCGGATTCACGACCCGAACCCGGACCGCAGACTTCCACTTCGAGAGACTTCATGCCGTGTTCCTGGGCCTTCTTGGCGCAGTCTTCAGCAGCGATCTGGGCAGCGAACGGGGTCGACTTACGCGAACCCTTGAAGCCCTTGGCACCAGCAGACGACCAGGCAATGGCGTTGCCCTGTGCGTCGGTGATGGTGATCATCGTGTTGTTGAAGGTCGAGTTTACGTGGGCAACGCCCGACGAGATATTCTTGCGTTCGCGACGGCGGACGCGTGTGGCTTCCTTGGCCATGGTCTTACCTTTCTTGATCTCTTCGCCGCCGTAGTTCCAGCGGCTCCACCTTGAAGCCAATAGGCAGTAGGCGGTAGGCAGTAAGGGATCCCTACTGCCTACCGCCCAAGACCTATTGCCTGCAAATTACTTCTTCTTACCAGCGATCGCCTTCGCCGGACCCTTACGGGTGCGGGCGTTGGTGTGCGTGCGCTGACCGCGAACCGGCAGACCACGACGATGGCGCAGGCCACGGTAGCAGCCGAGGTCCATCAGACGCTTGATGTTCATCGCGGTATCGCGACGCAGGTCGCCTTCGACCTGGTAATCGCGGTCGATGGTTTCGCGGATCTGAAGAACTTCAGCGTCGGTCAGCTGGTGAACGCGCTTTTCAGCCGGAAGACCGACCTTCTCCATGATTTCCGATGCGAACTTCGGTCCAATCCCGTGAATATAGGTCAGCGCGATAACAACGCGCTTCGCAGTCGGGATGTTGACGCCAGCGATACGTGCCACGCCTATTCTCCTTGCTTCCAGTTGCCATCCGGCAAGTGGTGTCTCGTTACACGGCCCAGATGGACCGCAATTACAA
>JAIXSF010000243.1 GCA_027484835.1 Rhizobiaceae bacterium
AGCGCTGCGCCGTAATTCGATTCCATCGACCAGATCGCGAGCAGCACGTGCTTGTCCACGCCGAAATGATTTTCGAGGGCTGCCAGCAGGCGACCGTGCTTGGCCAGCATCTCCTGGCCGATCTTCACCGTGTAGGGGTTCACGCGGCTGTCGAGGTAGTCCCAGATCTCGTGCTTGAATTCCGGCTGATAGGCCGCTTTCTCGAGCACAAACTGATCGGGCTCCGTCACACCGTTGAATGCCTGGCGATAGGTGCGCTCCGTGATGCCTGCCTTGGCTGCGACCGGATAGAAGTCGCGGATCCATTTCTGGAAACCGGCATCGGCAAAGGCGTCCATCGGCATCAATGCCGTAGACAAAGCGAGGGCAATTGCGCCGAGAAGGCTGGGACGGTGTCTTGTCATGGGCATCTCCCGTTCATTCTCCATTGAGCAGCCGGAACAAGGCTGTTCACCGCAGGTTAATGCTGTTCAGTCAACAAAACCTTTACCACGTTGTCCGCCCCCACTTTGTCTTTGCCAATCCGAAACAATTGTATGTTACTGGCCTGCGGACGCGTTATGATGACGTTAATCGATTAGATCCTCGAGGAGGGATGAGTGGTTCAGTCTAAGAAGCTTCGTAAAGCCGTGTTCCCCGTTGCCGGTCTCGGCACCCGTTTCCTTCCCGCCACCAAGGCGGTTCCGAAGGAAATGCTGACCGTGGTCGACAAGCCGGTCATCCAGTATGTGGTGGATGAGGCGATCGAAGCAGGCATCGAGCATTTCGTGTTCGTTACCGGCCGCGGCAAGGCGGTCATCGAGGATTACTTCGACATCCAGTTCGAACTCGAGCAGACACTGAAGGCACGCAACAAAAACGCAGAACTCTCGCTTCTCGACTCGCTCCAGCCGACGGCCGGTCAGACCAGCTTTACGCGTCAGCAGGAACCGCTTGGGCTCGGACATGCCGTCTGGTGCGCACGCGACATCGTGGGGCACGAACCTTTCGCCCTTCTCCTGCCTGACATGATTATGCGCGGAGACAAGGCTTGCCTCAAGGGCATGGTCGAACTTTATGAGAAGACTGGTGGCAATATCGTGGCGGTCGAAGAATGCGCCCCCGAACAGGCCCATAAATACGGTATCGTCGGTGTCGGCGACGCGCTCGAAGGCGGCTTCAAGATCACCCAGATGGTCGAAAAGCCGGCCAAGGGGACTGCGCCCTCCAATTTCTTCATCAACGGCCGCTACATCCTGCAGCCGGAGATCTTCAAGATCCTGGCAACGCAGGAGCGTGGCGCCGGCAACGAGATCCAGCTGACCGACGGCATGCTGAAGCTTGCCCAGTCCCAGGACTTTGCCGGTTATCATTTCCAGGGCCAGACCTTCGACTGCGGCGCCAAGGATGGCTTCATCCTCGCCAATGTCGCCTTTGCCATCGAGCGCGCGGATATCCGTCCGGCCATCGAGGACCAGTTGAAGGCGCTGCTCGCCGCTCTCAAGTAAGTGTTGGTTTGACCGCCAGGCTCAGCGCTTGGCGGTCACCCCTACCAAGGCCGTCACCGTGTCATTGTCGGTGCCAGTCTTGTAGTTGGTCCGCTCGTAGGTGAGATCAGCTGTTGCATCAAGATAGCGATTGATCTTCCAGGTGAGACCGGCTCCGGCCAGATAGGCCGTCGTATCGCTCGATGCTGCATCGCCATCATAATTGGTGAAGGTCGTTCCGCCGGTAAGACGGGCGACGAGATTGCTCCTCAGATCATGCGCAAGTTCTGTCGTGAAGCGGTGGATCGTGGCTCCATTGACGCCGGCCGTCGTCGAGGGATCGATGGTGGTGTCGAGCGTCAGGTCAATGCTGGTGCCTTCGCGCGGCGACCAGAAAATGTTGCCGTCCAGCGTCAGCGCCGATAGCTCTTCCAGCCTCGCGTCTTCATAGGTCTGGTGCTCGTAGCCCACGGCGATCTCGCCGCGCAGCTTCTCGCCGAGATCGACGGCCACGCCGGTCTTGGCCCCGTAGAGATCGGCAGAGCGGCGATAGCCGGCGGAATCCACGTCCTCGTCATAATCGATCCGGCCGATCGTGCCTTCGACGAAGGGGGTCAATGCCGGCGATATCTCATAGCCGAGGCGAGAGCTCAGGGTGTAGCGGTTCCGGTTGCGGTCGCTGCGTTCCAGCGTCGCGCCATTCGAGAGTTCTGCATCGGAATACTGGAAGCGGGTGACATCGGCGGCGATCGAACCACGGATCAAGCCGAAGTCGCGCTCGACCGACGCACCTAATCCGTATTGGTTGACGCCGGACTGCACCTTTGCACCGGACACAGCATTTGGATCGTCGGTGTCCTCGCGGCCGAAACTGTAGGCGCCGTTGATGATCGCGATCGTGTCGTCGGCGAGATCCAGACGCAGACGGGCGTCGATGTTGGCCCGTGGTTTGTCCGTTCCTTCTCCCGACAAGGTCTCCTGCCAGGCGCCTTCCGCGCCGAGGGTCAGTTCGTGGCGGGACCAGTCGGAAGTCAGCGTGCCTTTCAGGCCGGTTTCCGAGAAGATCCGGTTTTCCTTGCTGTCGCCGGCTCTCTGCGTTTCGCTGCCCAGCTTCTGGCTGATTGACGGGCGCAGGATGAGGCTGCCGAGGCGAATACCGCTATCGTCTTCCGCATCGCCTGCCGAGCGGCGGATGCGGTCTGCAGTCGCGTCGTCGAGACGTGTTTCGCGCAGGTTCTGCCGGCCGATATCTTCGTCCACCGGAATGGCGTCCGGATCGGCGAGCGGTGCCGCAGATGGGTCGACGATTGCACCGGTCGTGGCCGGATCGGTGACCGCAGTCGTGGCGGTCGTCGAGCCGTTTGCCGTCGCTGCTGCCGGGGCCGTCTGTCCGGTGGTGCCTGTGGATACGCCCGGAAGCGTCCCCGCCGTTGCCGGTCGTGTGGATGATGCTGCCTGCTGGGCAGAGAGCAGGGACGGATGGGCGAATACGCACACCGCCAGCACGACTGCGAAAGCGCGCAGGTCCAGACGGCCCGCGCCGTACGTGTCCCGATCTTGAAGTAAGGTCATTCCTGCGCCCGGCAATCTGTAATGCTTACCCAAACGTAAAGCCTGATGGTTAACGTTTGGTTTCGGGTGCACAGATGACGTCCAGCGTGTGGTGATGGATCCACGGGCAAAAGCCTAGAATTTACAGCAGCGGCCAAACGCAGTATGGGACGCCATGATCAAGCGCGCAGTCAATCTCGTCGAAGCCAGTGCAACCGAATCCGCCCTGAGGGTCATCGCGACCGAGCGGGAGGGCTTGCGTGTTCTCGAAGAGGCGCTGGCGGGACCACTCGCCGCGCCGTTCTGCAACGCCGTGAATACGATCGGCGACGTCGGCGGACGTGTCATCGTCACCGGCGTCGGCAAGAGTGGACATATCGGCTCGAAGATTGCGGCCACCTTCGCATCCACGGGGACACCGGCCTTCTTCGTGCATCCGGCGGAAGCCAATCACGGCGATCTCGGCATGATCGCCCAGGACGATGTGATCCTGGCCATCTCCTGGGGCGGGGAAACCTCTGAACTTCAGGGCATCCTTGCCTTTTCGCGGCGCTTTTCTATCCCCCTTATCGCGATCACGGCCGGCGAGAATTCGACGCTTGCCCGCAATGCCGATGTCGTGTTGCTGATGCCGAAGGTCCAGGAAGCCTGCCCGCACGGGCTTGCGCCCACGACGTCGGCGGTGCTGCAGCTTGCGATCGGCGATGCCATCGCGATCGCACTTCTGGAAGCGCGTGGGTTCTCCCCATCCGACTTCCGCACCTTCCATCCGGGTGGCAAGCTGGGTGCGGCGCTGACCCATGTCCGCGACATCATGCATACGGGCGACCGCGTGCCGCTGGTGCCGCTCGGCACGCCGATGCCGGAGGCCGTCAAGACGCTATCCCACAAACACTTCGGCTGCGTCGGCATTACCGACGAGGCAGGCAAGCTCTGCGGCATCGTCACCGAGGGCGACATGGCGCGCAATCTCGCCCGCGACCTGTCCATCCTCAACGTCGAGGACGTGATGACCCGCAATCCGAAGGTCATCAAGGGGGATGCGCTCGCCACTTCGGCCGCTGCGATGATCAACAAGCATGGTATTGGCGCTTTGATCGTCGTCGACGACGAAAATACGCCCGTCGGTCTCATTCACTTCCACGATCTGCTTCGGATCGGGGTTGCCTGAGACTTCTTCAAGCCTCTTCCACGGTCAAATCCCGCCCATTGCTCGAGACGATGCGCACGCGTGCGCCGCCTGGCAGGTCCGGGCCGGAGACGAGCCAGAAGGTATCGTCCAGCCTGATGCGGCCACGGCCTTCGCGGATGGGTTCGGCGAGTACTGCCGTCCGCCCCACAAGGCTTGCGCCTCGCTGATTGAGGAGCGGCTCGTCGCTTTCGCCCTCAAGGCTTGAAAAGTAGCGTCTCCCTGCAAGCGTGAAGACCACGGCGCTTGCCGCAAAGATCAGGGACTGGACCTGCCAGGTCCAGAAACCGGCATCCCAAAGCAGCAGCGAAAGGGCGCCGGTCAGAATGGCGCCGAGCCCGATCCATACGAGGAAGACGCCAGGCATCAGCAGTTCTGCCGCCAGCAGCAGCATGCCGAAGACCCACCAGCTCCACGGACCGAGTTCGGCGATGATGCGAGCGATCATGCTGCTCACTCGCCGTTCGGGTTGAAGGACGAGATCGGCGGCGTAGAGCGCGTCGGTGCAGCGGGACGCGGCGGGGCAGGACGCTTGTCTTCGCCGAAGACTTCGCGGGCAATTGCGCCGATACCGCCGAGCGAGCCGATCAGCGACGTCGCTTCCATCGGCATCAGAACGATCTTCGAATTGCTGGATGTGCCGATCGCCGCCATTGCTTCGGTGTATTTCTGGGCGACGAAGTAGTTGATGGCGTTGACGTCACCGGCTGCGATCGCCTCGGACACCAGACGGGTGGCCTTGGCTTCGGCTTCCGCCAGACGCTCACGGGCTTCGGCCTCGCGATAGGCAGCTTCGCGCTGGCCTTCCGCCTCCAGGATTGCCGACTGCTTGGCACCTTCCGCGCGCAGGATCTGGGCGTTGCGGAAGCCTTCGGCTTCGAGGACCTGAGCACGCTTCTCGCGCTCTGCCTTCATCTGGCGGCCCATGGCGTCGACCAGATCGGCCGGCGGCTGGATGTCCTTGATCTCCACACGGGTGACCTTGATGCCCCAGGGGCGCACGGCTTCGTCGACGACCCGCAGCAGGCGGTCGTTGATCACTTCACGGTTTGACAGCAGCTCGTCCAGATCCATCGATCCCATGACCGAGCGGATGTTGGTCATCGTCAGGTTCAGGATGGCGTTTTCGAGATTGGCGACCTGGTAGGCGGCTTCGGCAGCATTCAGCACCTGATAGAAGGCCACGGCATCGGCGGACACCGAGGCGTTGTCCTTGGTGATCACTTCCTGGGTGGGGACATCGAGGACCTGTTCCATGACATTCATCTTCGCGCCAATCCGCTCGAAAAACGGGATGATCAGGTTCAGACCCGGCTCCAGTGTTCGCGTGTACCGGCCGAAACGCTCGATCGTGTAGCGGAAGCCCTGCGGAACGGTCTTGATCCCGGCGAACAGGACCAGAATGACCAGAAGCACGAGGGCGATGACGACGATATCCGGACCGGTGATGGGCATGAATTCCTCCAGCTTCGGCGCGAAACAAGATCGCGCCCCCCTTGGTCTGATATCGGGGGATGAGCGAGCAATTGCAAGGTTTACCGATCACAGCGAGTGAACGCTGGTCTGGTTGGCGTGCATCCGAAAGGCAGAAGGGCGGCGGAATTGCTCCCGCCGCCCTTCTTCAAATCGTCTGGCCGGTATGGGGCTCAGAATTCTTCCCAGTTGTCCTTTGCGACCGCTGCATTGCCGTGGCTGCGCGGGGCAGGGGCAGCGTGGCGTGCTGGCTCCGCGGTACGGTGGGCCGGGGCGCGGTTTGCAGAGGGCTGGGCCATGGTGCGTGCGGTTTCGCGCAGTGCTGTGGCTTGCGTCTGCTGGACGCCTTCGATGGTGAAGTGGGAGATCAGCTCGCGCAGCTTTGCAGCTTCGTTGGCCAGTGCACCGGAGGCGGCATTGGACTCTTCGACCATGGCAGCGTTCTGCTGGGTCGTCTGGTCCATCGCGTTGACCGCGTGGTTGACTTCCGAAAGGCCGGTCGCCTGCTCCTTGGCGGAGATGGCGATCGCGTCCATATGCGTGTTCATCTCGGTGATGAAGCCGCCGATGGTGCGCAGGGCCTCGCCGGTCTTGCGGACCAGATCCACGCCGCCTGCAACTTCCGTCGAGGAGTTCTGGATGAGAGCCTTGATCTCCTTTGCGGCGTTTGCCGAACGCTGGGCAAGCTCGCGGACTTCCTGGGCGACGACGGCAAAACCCTTGCCGGCTTCACCGGCACGCGCGGCTTCGACACCGGCGTTCAGGGCCAGAAGGTTGGTCTGGAAGGCGATTTCGTCGATGACGCCGATGATGTTCGAGATCTGCTGCGAGGAGCCTTCGATCCGACGCATGGCATCCTCTGCACGCGAGACGACTTCCGACGACTGGTTCGCCGAGGTGTTGGCATGGGCGGCGACGCTGCGGGCTTCTTCCGTGCGTTTGGTGGAGTTCACGACGTTTGCCGTGATTTCCTCGACCGCTGCTGCCGTCTCTTCGAGTGCAGCAGCCTGCTGCTCCGTGCGCTTGGACAGATGATCGGTACCGGCGGCGATTTCGCGGGTGCCGGTTTCCATGGTGGCGACACTGTTGGTGATCGCTGCCATCGTCTGGTTCAGCTGGCGGATGGACTGGTTGAAGTCGTGGCGCAGGGCCTCGAAATCAGGAGCGAAGGCTTCGTTGATCTGGAAAGCTAGGTCGCCTGCGGCGAGACTCTTGAGGCCCGTGGCGAGACCCGAGGTCGCAATGCGCAGACGTTCTGCCGCATCGGCTTCGGCGCGCTGCTGGGTCGCGATGCGCTCGGCCTCTGCCCGCTGGCGGTTACCTTCGGCTTCTGCTTCGAGACGCTTGTTGGCGATGGCTGCCTCGCGGAAGATCTGCATGGCGGCAGCCATACGGCCGATTTCGTCCTTGCCGCCCTGGTCGATCGCGATGTCGAGGTCACCATTGGCCAGACGCGTCGTGCCATCGGCGAGCTTGCCGAGCGGACGGGAGACGAGCTGGAAGTTGAGGAAGCCGAGGAGGATCGCTGCAGCTGCGACAACGAAGGAGGCAACCAGGCTGACGGTCTCGACCGTTGCGAGGGCCGTGTTCTGGTTGTCGGAAGCTGTCGCGGCGCGGACGGCCATGGCACTCTTCACTTCGCCGAGCTTGGCCTGGAATGCGGTGGCAAGGGCTTCGCCTTCGCCGGTCACTTCGATGGCGCGGGCGAGTTCGACCGTGGTCGGGTCGCGCATAAGAAGGATCTGACGGTCAACGAAGTTGGCCTTCCACGCGTCGAGCGAAACGAAAGCTTCCTTCAGCTTCGGCAACTCGGAGGGTGCGGCTTCGGTGAACAGCTTTTCCAGCGTCGCCTTGTCGGCGGTCATCTTCGCAACAACGTCCTGCGAGGATGCTGCATAGTCCCGGTTCCCGGTCAGCAGAAAGGTCTTGAGCTGAAGGTTGGCCAGCGAAAGGTCGGAACTGAATTCTTCGACGGCTGCAACGACTTGATTGACGGTCGCGGTCTCCGAGACCTGCGCATGGGCCACCAAAGAGCGATTATAGATGAATGTGGATGCCGCAATAGCAATGGTGGCCAATATCCCGAATGCGATAAAGCCTTTTGCGCTCACGGATAAGTTCTTGAGCATGACGCTGGTCCAGTCTCAGTCAGAGAGGGTAATGTTTACATCTTCAACAACAGCACGGCCGCCGTCATGCGCCGTGGCTAGACCATTCAGGACGCGGCCAGCAGGCGTCTTTCAAGCTCGGTGAGATTGAGTTCGACCGTCACTGCGCCAATCTTCTTCTTCGATGCATCGACCAGCGTGAAGCTGACCTGGTTGCGCCAGATCTTGGCCTCGTCGTCCCATTCGGGGGCGTCGACGAACATAGCGTCATCCGCCACGTCGAATGTCTTCTGGAACTTGTCTTCATCGCCCTGCCAGAAGTCGCTGGTGACCGAGCTCTGGCCGACGTTGAGGCCGTTCTTGTCCATGACGAAGATTTCGGCATAGAGACCGAGCGACTTGCCCTGGACACGGGCGAGATAGACGGACAAAGGGCTGGAGAGAGTGGCGGCGATCAGCGGCTTGTCTGCAGCCTCGCGCTCGGCCTTCCACTGATTGTCGAGTGCGTCGATCTTGTCCTGACCCATGTCGGCCAGGCGATTGTTCTGCGCTTCGACAGAGACCTGAACGATCTCGGCGCCGATAATGCCACGCATCTCTTCGATCAGAGCAGGCGAGATCAGCTTGTTGACGTCCGGCTGCGGCGGTTCCGCCATAGCCGGCATGAACGACATCGCAACGAACGCCGATGCCAGGGTCATACTGTAACGATACATGTCAGGTCTCCTTCAATGCTCCCAATTCTAGGGATCATTATTAAACGGAGCGTTAATATAAGAATTCACTCCTTTAAAATTATATTTAAATCCAATAATTTAGGCCAAAAGTACCCGGTCGGATGGTTTGCTCCTTGGGCAGCTTTTGGTTGTTTTTGCGGAAATAGAGTTGCGTGGGAGACCGCCATAAAGCGATGAAATCAATATGCAAAACTCACGCAGGAGATCACGGTCATCACAAATGCGCTGACGCCGTGCCGAAGACCCCGAAACGTGTGGGTTGCGTACATTCGAGTGTTCGAAAATGAGACAGCCATTAGAAAGCTGAAAAGCCGCCTGTAAGAGGTGACATTCCGAAACGACAACGACCGCCTTTCGGCGGCCGTCATTTTCAGACATTTTTTGGGCTGGCAGTGGTTCAGGCCCAGCCCTGCAACTCGCGGCGCACGACATTTTCAATGACGCGCATGCCGTCTTCGCTGTCGTTGAGACAGGGGATGTGGGTGAATTTCTCACCGCCATTGTGCAGGAAGTCCTCGCCCGCTTCGCCGGCAATTTCCTCGAGCGTTTCGAGGCAGTCCGACACGAAGCCCGGGTTCATCACCGCGATGCGCTTCACGCCTTCCTGGGCGAGCTTCTCCACCGTCTTGTCTGTGTAGGGCTGCAACCACTCTTCCGGTCCGAAACGGGACTGGAAGGTGACCATCAGCTTTTCCTTCTCCCAGCCGAGATGTTCACGCAGCAGGCGCGTCGTCTTGTAGCACTGGCAATGGTACGGATCGCCCTTCATGAAGTAGGACTTCGGAATGCCGTGGTAGGAGGTGATGACGAGTTCCGGCTCCCAGTCGAGGGTGGCCAGATGCTTGTTGATCGAATTGGCCAGTCCCTCGATATAGACCGGGTCGTCGGCATATTGGGGTACGGTGCGAAGCGCGGGCTGCCAGCGCATCTTGAGGAGCGCCTTGAATGCCTCGTCGTTGACGGTCGCCGTCGTCGCCGCAGCGTATTGCGGGTAGAGCGGATAGACGAGAATGCGTTCGCAACCGGCCTTCTGCATCTCATTCATCTTCGCCTGGATCGCCGGCTGGCCGTAGCGCATGGCCCAGTCGACATGCACGTTCGGAAGATCCTTGAGGGCGACCGCGAGCTTCTCGGCCTGGCTGCGGGTGTAGGTGCGCAGATAGCTCTCGTCGAGGTCCTTGTTCCAGATCTCTTCATAGGCCTTGCCGACCTTTTGCGGACGACGGTTGAGGACGATCCCGTAAAGGATCGGATACCAGAACCAACGCGACCATTCGATGACCCGCTTGTCCGTCAGGAATTCCTCGAGATAGCGGCGCATGGACTTGTAGTCCGTTCCGTCGGGCGTCCCGAGGTTGACGAGCAGCACGCCGACCTTGCCGAAATTGACAGGGGGATGGTCGGAGGGCCAATGGGCGGGAATTGCATTCATCTTGATATCCTGGTGATGAGATCTCGACCGATACGTCGCTGAGGCCTGTTGAGATCAACTGATAAAAGCAAAAGCCGGTCCGGGGAAGCCCGGACCGGCTTTTGTCATGCGTCAAACGGTCTTACTTGGCCGGAAGCTGCAATTCGCTGCCGATCGAGATGACGTTCGGATTGCGCAGTGTGTTGGCTTCGGCAATCTTCGTCCACAGCAGGCCGTCGCCGTAGGTGGCCTTGGCGATCTTCCAGAGGCTGTCACCGGCAACGACCTTGTAGACACTGGCAGCCGTCGCCGCGGCAGCTTCGGTCGCAGGGGCTGCAGGTGCAGTTGTCGCCGGGGTTTCGGTGGCGGCAGGCGCAGCCGGTGTGGCCGGTGTGGCCGGTGCAGCCGGTGCTGCAGCGTCCGTGGCGGTCTCGGCCGCTGCAGGAGCCGTGGATGCGATCACCGTGATGCGGCCATCGGTATAGGGCTTGTAGGGGCTGTTCTTGGCGATGTAATCGGCAACGACCGCTTCAAGGCCGGGGCCGAAGTCATAGGCGTTCTGGCCGCCGGTTGCGAAGACCTCGTAGCCGTCACCGCCGGAGCGCATGTAGTTGTTGGTGGCCACGCCATAGACCTTGTTGGGGTCAAGAGCGGCGAAAGCGTTGCCTTCCTTCACTTCCACCGCGGTGATGCGGCTGCCGGCCGGCTTGTTCAGATCAGCGGTGTATTTCAGGCCCGAGACCTGGGGGAAGCGGCCAGCGGCCTCTTCCACCTGGCTGACACCGTTTTCGAGTGCAGCGACGATGTCGGAGCCCTTCAGCTGGAAGGAGGCAAGGGTGTTCTGGAACGGCAGGACCGTCAACACTTCACCCATGGTGACGGTGCCGGCATCGATCGAGGCGCGCAGTCCGCCGCCATTCTGGATCGCAATCGCGATGCCCTGGTCGCTCAGGCGATCTACCATGGCATCGGCCACGAGATTGCCCATGGTGCATTCGGTCGCGCGGCAGGTTTCGCGCGAGCCGTCGACGCCTTCCGCGGTTGCACCGATTTCCTTCTTCTTCAGTTCCTCGATCGGGCCACCAAGCTCGGCAACCTTGGCGACGAAACCTGCATCCGGGGTGACCGATGCGTCGAGCAGCTTCGGATTGCCGCTGGCGGTCTTCACCACGCCGGCATCATCGAAGACCACGGTGAGGTCGCCGAGATACTTGGAGTAGGCATAGGCCTGAACGATCGGGACGTCATTGCCCGACGGGTTCTTGACCAGCGTCGGGTAGGGGCCGGCGGCCTTTTCGTCCGTGTTGGAAAGCAGGGTGTGGCTGTGGCCACCAACGATGACGTCGATCCCGTCGACGGCCGCTGCGATTTCCTGATCCTTGACGTAGCCGACATGCGACAGCAGCACGATCTTGTCGATGCCCTGGCCTTCGATCTCCGTCACGGCTTCCTTCAGGTAGCCGATTTCGTCGGAGAACAGGATGCTGTCGCCGGGCGATGAGGTTTCGTCCGTGTCCGTCGCAAGCACCGAGACGACCGCGACCTTCTCGCCGTTGAAGTCCTTGACGATGTAAGGCTTGAACTTGTCGGCGACAGGGGAATTGAGGCCCGCCAGCGTATTGCCGGAGATCATCGGGAACTTCAGGGCATCGATGAACTTGGCAAGCTCTTCCGGTCCGTCGTCGAATTCATGGTTGCCGATCGCCATGGCGTCGAAGCCGATGGCATTCATGAACTCGGCGATCGGGGCGCTCTTGTAGGTCGTGTAGAAAAGCGAACCCTGGAACTGGTCACCGGCATCGAGCGTCAGGACATTCTTGCCGGTGAGTTCTGCACGGCGCGTGTCGATCGCAGTCTTCACGCGGGCAATCCCGCCGAAGCATTCGTTCTTCGCGGCATCTTCCGGCGAGCAGGTCGAGTCCGACTTGCTGATCGCCTCGATGCGGGAATGCAGGTCGTTGATGTGGAGGATGTTGAGTTCGAAATCGGCGAGGGCCGTTCCGGCGGTCAGGGCCAGCACGGAGGCACTGAAAAGGCCAATTCTCAAATGTCTGAACATCTTATCTCTCCTGTTGCAAATTCATTGCCATCAGTCTGGCACGGGTTGATGACAGCCGCCCACCGGACTTCGGATGGCGAATGTTTTCATCAAGATCAGGGCAGGGCAAGTCAAAATTGCGGCTGGACGGCTGGGTTAGGCCCTGAACGAAAGAAGCGGCCCATGAGGCCGCTTCCTTGGAACTGTCCGGACTTGTGAGCGATCAGGCTCTGCGAGCGAGCGAGAACTGGGCGCCGCTGTCGGAGGTGCAGTTGAGCTGCGTCGGGGTGACCAGCGCGCAATTTACCTTCTGGCGTGTGTTGCGGACGAGCGAGGTCATGTTGATCTCGACGAGGCGATCATTGACCAGCGTGTAAGTGCCGGAGGCCAGGATCTGATTGCTATCGGTCGTACGCGTCGTGAAGGTGCCGCCCTGGAACGTGGAAGAAATGCCGTTCGGATCGACCCAGGCGCCTTCGATCGAAGGGCCTTGCTGGACCGTCGGCAACTGGCGCGGCGGGCTCGAATAACAGGACGAAAGGGCGAGGCTCGCTGCCGCAACTGCGACCAGGGATTTGGTTTTCATTCTTGTCTCCCACCATCTCGGCGGTTCGGCTTTGCCGCCCGCCTTCTGCGTTGTCGTCGAAACATGCCGCGAAGCCTTGGCCAAAGCAAGGCGCAAGCCTTGTTTGTCAAGGGTTATCCCTGCCTTGCTCTTCATGGAAAAGGCGCGCCGCAAAGGGCGCGCCTCAACTTCATACTCAAACGGATCAGCGAACCAGGATGTTCCGGAACTGCCACGGATCCTTTTCGTCGAGATCTTCCGGGAAGAGGCCCGGCCGACCGTCGAGCGGGGTCCAGTCGGTGTAGTGGCCTTCGACCGGGCCGAGATAGGGCGACTGCACTTCGAGGCAGCGCTTGTAGTCCATCTCGTCGGCTTCGACGATGCCGGCCTTCGGGTTTTCGATTGCCCACACCATGCCGGCGAGCACAGCGGAGGTCACCTGCAGGCCCGTTGCGTTCTGATACGGTGCGATCTCGCGGGTTTCCTCGAGCGACAGGCGCGAACCGTACCAGTAGGCGTTCTTGTCGTGGCCGTAGAGCAGCACGCCGAGTTCGTCGACGCCATCCACCAATTCGTCTTCGTTCAGAACGTGAAGGACCGGCTGAGGCGTGCCGCCATTGCCGAACATTTCATGGAGCGAAAGCACGGCGTCATTGGCCGGATGATAGGCGTAGTGGCAGGTCGGGCGATAGGTGACTTCGCCATCCTTCTCGACGGTGAAATAGTCGGCGATCGAGATCGACTCGTTGTGCGTGACGAGGAAGCCGTACTGGGGACCCGGGGTCGGGCACCAGGTGCGCACGCGGGTGTTGGCGCCCGGCTGCTC
>JAIXSF010000505.1 GCA_027484835.1 Rhizobiaceae bacterium
AGGATGCGCCCAGAGGTCGGCTGCTCGAAGCCGGCAAGCATGCGCATCAGCGTGGTCTTGCCGCAACCCGACGGACCGAGCAGCGAGAAGAATTCGCGCTCGTAGATGTCGAGAGTGAGATTATCGACCGCGACGAAATCACCGAAGCGCTTCGTGACGTTTTCGAAACGGATGAAAGGAACGGCATCCGGATCAGTCCAAGGAGAGAATTTACGCTTAACAGGCCCCAGTGTCTTCGCCATTACCAACCCAGCCGTTTTTCTTGTTACCCCGAATATGAAGAAATTCGCCGGGCGCTTGGGGCGCCCGGCGAAGTGTTTGTCTCAAATTAGCTGCCCGTTTTGATCTGTGTCCAGACCCGGTTCAACACGCGTTGTTCGCGGGGGCCATAGGGCGAGATCGTGAAGAGCTTGGCCATGACATCCTCCGGCGGATAGACGGCCGGATTGTCCTTCACTGCCGGATCAAGCAGATCCTTGGAGGCGATGTTGCCGTTTGCATACTGAACGTAGTTCGATGCCTTGGCGATCACGTCAGGGCGCATCAGGAAGTTGATGAACTCATGCGCTTCGGCAACATTCTTGGCGTCCGCCGGGATCGCCATGTTGTCGAACCACATGTAGGTGCCTTCCTTCGGGATCACGTAGTTGATCTCGACGCCGTTCTTGGCTTCCTCTGCACGTGCTTTGGCCTGCAGGATGTCGCCCGACCAGCCGATGGTCACGCAGACGTCGCCATTGGCGAGGTCATCGATATAGGCGGAGGAATTGAAGGTGCGAACGGAAGCGCGGATCTTCTGGAAGACCTCGCCACCGGCTTCGAGATCAGCGGCCTCCTTGCTGTCCGGGTCCTTGCCGATGTAGTTCATCGCGATGGCAAAGGTCTCATCCGATGCATCCAGGATATTGATGCCACACGCCTTCAGCTTTTCGGCATTTTCCGGCTTGAAGATCGCATCCCAGCTGTCGACCTTGAAATCGGCGCCGAGCACTTCCTTGACCTTTCCGACATTGTAGCCGATGCCGGTCGTGCCCCACATGTAATTGACGGCGTATTCGTTGCCGGGGTCGTATTTTGCGAGGCGTTCGCTGACCATGGGCCACATGTTGGAGAGGTTCGACAGTTTCGACTTGTCGAGCTTCTGGAACACGCCGGCCTGGATCTGACGCGCCAGGAAGGGCGCTGTCGGAACCACGACGTCGTAGCCGGAGCCACCGGCGAGCAGCTTTGTTTCCAGAAGTTCGTTGGAATCGAAGACGTCGTAGACGACCTTGATGCCGGTTTCCTTGGTGAAGTCTTCCAGGACCGATTCATCGATGTAGTCGGACCAGTTGTACACATGAACGACGCGTTCCTGTGCATGGACAGCCGATGCGATGAAGATCGTCGCGAGGGCTACCGACGCCGTACGAATGAAATGAGCCTTCATTTTTTCTCCTGTTCCAGCCTTTGGGAGCGTTGGGCTCCCGATGCCATTCCCGTTATTTTTTAAGAGACTAGAAAGGATTTGGACGGGCGACAAGCGAAATTCTTCGCAGTCGCGAATGCTTTATCGGGTGTAATTCGATCACTGGAAATCGAACGCGGAAAGACCCGTGACCATTTCGTCGAGACCCAGCGGGCGGGTGAGCGGGGGCTCGGCTCGGGCAAGGCAGCCGGAGCGCTCGCACAACCTGCAAGCCGGCCCGACAGCAATTGCCGTCACGGACCGATCCGGCAGAGCGGCGGAATAGGCGACCTCGTCGCGGCTCGCTGCATCGCAGCCGATCAGGAGTGCGGTGCGCCTAATACGCTCGCCGAAACTCGCCTGCGGCCCCTCCAGGGTGCGCGACATGGTCAGGAAGGCCGCGCCATCCGGCATTTCGACCTGCTCGACCAGAACCTGGCCCGGCTGGGCGAAGGCGGCATGCACATTCAGCTTGGGGCAGCCGCCACCGAAACGCGCCAGTGGGAAGCCGCTCGCGCCAGCCCGCCGGAAGCGATTGCCGGCATTGTCGATCTCCATCATGAAAAAGGGGACGCCGGTGGCACCAGGTCGCTGCAGCATGGTGAGACGGTTGGCCGCCTGCTCGAAGGACACGTTGAAGCGAGCCCGCAGCACGTCGATATCGTATCGGGCGCGGATCGCTGCCGAAAGAAAGGCACCATAGGGCATCATCAAGGCATGGGCGGCATAACGTGCCAATTCGAAACGGGCGATGCGGCGCGCCTCACCGGAAGAGAGCTCCAGCCCTTCAAGTTCGCCCTGCACATGCTCTCCAAGTGCCAGGAGCACGACCTCCATGGCGACTTCGCGCAACTGATCGAAAGGCGAGAGCCGTTCGGACAGGAAGAGACGCATGGAATGGCGATCGTAGCGACGACGCAGGGACGGCATGGTCTGGACGGGGAGCGCGCGGACCACAATGCCGTGGGTGGAGCGCAGCCAGGCCTTGAGCGCAACGGCAAGATCATCTCCCGGCGACAGGCCAAGGGCGGCATGGAAGGTTTCAGCGGCTTCATCGAGCCTTGCAAAATAGTTCGGCCGTCGCTCGAAGACCTCGCGGACCTCGTCGATCGGCAGGCGGGCGCCTGACAGGGAGGTTTCGTGGCCCTCACGCGCCAGGAGATCGGCGAGATCGGAGAGCCGGGCCGCCTGTTCTCGATAGGCGCGGTACAGCTTGACGATACCGCTTGCCGCATTGGGCGCAGCCTCGGCCACTTCGATCAGCTCCTGATCGCCGGGGAGTTCGCCGGACAACAGTGGATCGGCGAAGACCTCCCGCAACTGGCTGGTCGAGCCGCCGGCTTCACCCTGCAGCTCATCCAGATCAACTTTGTAGACGGATGCGAGTTTGAGCAGAAGCTGGACCGTCAGCGGACGCTGATTGCGCTCGATGAGATTGAGATAGGACGGCGAGATCTCGAGTGCCTCGGCCATGGCCGTCTGGGTCAATCCAAGGCCATTCCTGATGCGGCGCACGCGGGGGCCGGCAAAGATCTTGCGTTCTGCCATTTTACAGCTCCTTTACAAGATTCGCCGAATGCGGCTGCGACGGCTCTTTGACTGACTTTACAAATTTACACGGGAGCTCTGTCAAAGACAATACAGCCTAACCTCTTTCATCTCGTTGATTTGTCGAATTTTCTAGCCGTATCTTGCAGTGCGATGTAAATCTAGTCACATCAAAATTGATCAAACCAAGAGCGGATATCGCACTTGATCGACGCCTAGCAGTGACAGGGAGACACGTCATGACTGAATTTTACAATCTCGTTCCGAATGCCCCCAAGGGCCGCTATGACGGCATCGATCGTCCCTATAGTGCGGAAGACGTGAAGCGCCTGCGCGGCTCGATCGACATTAAATACACGCTTGCCGAAATGGGTGCCAACCGCCTGTGGCAGCTGATCAACGAAGAGCCCTTCATCAATGCGCTCGGCGCACTCTCCGGCAACCAGGCCATGCAGATGGTTCGGGCCGGCCTGAAGGCGATCTACCTTTCCGGCTGGCAGGTTGCTGCCGATGCCAACACCGCCTCTTCGATGTATCCGGACCAGTCGCTTTATCCGGCCAATGCCGCACCGGAGCTTGCCAAGCGCATCAACCGGACCCTGCAGCGCGCCGACCAGATCGAGACCCAGGAAGGCAAGGGCCTTTCGGTCGACACATGGTTCGCACCGATCGTTGCCGATGCGGAAGCCGGCTTCGGCGGACCGCTCAATGCCTTCGAGATCATGAAGGCCTTCATCGAGGCTGGCGCTGCAGGCGTTCACTTCGAGGATCAGCTGGCGTCGGAAAAGAAGTGCGGCCATCTCGGCGGCAAGGTTCTGATCCCGACGGCCGCCCATATCCGCAATCTGACGGCTGCCCGTCTGGCTGCCGACATCATGGGTGTGCCGACGCTGATCGTCGCCCGTACGGACGCCGAAGCCGCCAAGCTTCTCACCTCCGA
>JAIXSF010000102.1 GCA_027484835.1 Rhizobiaceae bacterium
AGGCTGCGGCGTCCGTCTTCCTGCGAGGCCGCACGCTCCAGCAGTCCCTGCTTCACGAGATCAGCGACGATCCGGCTGCCGCGCGACGGATCAATCCGCAGCTGCTCGGCAATCGTGCCGACCGTCACCTCCTGCTGGCTGCCGATCCGCTTGATCACACCGATCGCGTCGATATCCGAAAGTTCAAGCCCGGTGCCGATGCGCTTCAGCGCCATGCGTCCGATGAAACGTCGCCCGATCAGGAGCCGCATGCGGGTCATCGCCTGACCGATGGACGAAAGCGGCGTGGCGATAGCCGACGCATCGCTGTCGACGTCGGGAGAATGGCCATCGGCCACGGATGGTTTGCGCGAAGAAGAAATCATCCGGGGATGATAGCAGAGCTGCCCGTTCTGGAAAAGCAGAATAGATGCCATCAGCAAATATGTGCTATTGACATATAATTGCGAGAGGCACATTTTGCGGTCAGACAGGAGCCCCCGATCCATGACCAAGCCCAGCTCAGCCGCCCAGGCCGGCCCCGAACCCCGCTTCGAGCCCCATCCGTCGAGACCAGGCATGGCCGCTGTCGACAGCACCCCGCTGGTCACCGATCCGAGGCTCCGGCTTTTCGTCTATCTTCTCTTGATGTCTGCCATGTTCATGGCCACTCTCGACAACCAGATCGTCTCGACGGCTTTGCCGACCATCGTCGGCGAATTCGGTGAGCTCGAGCGCTTCGGCTGGGTCGGTTCCGCGTATCTGCTGACGACCAGCGCCGTCATGCCGCTCTATGGCAAACTCGGCGATCTCTTCGGCCGCAAATATGTGATCATGGCCGCCATCGCGATCTTCACGGCAGGCTCGCTCGTCTGCGGTCTCGCCGTCTCCATGGACACGCTGATCGCCGCTCGCGTGCTGCAGGCGCTCGGCGGCGGCGGCATCATGGTCTCGATCTTCTCGATCAATGCCGATCTCTTCGAGCCGCGTGAGCGTGCCCGCTATCAGAGCTATTCGAGCCTCGTGCTGATGGCCTCTGGCGCGCTGGGGCCGGTCCTTGGCGGCACGCTGTCGGATCTCTTCGGATGGCGTTCGATCTTCCTCGTCAACCTGCCGATCGGCATTGCCGTCCTCATCGGTCTTGCCTTCCTGCTCCCCTATCGCAAGCCGAACCGGAAGCCGAAGATCGATTATGCCGGGGCGATCCTGCTCGCGGGCGCTGTCGCCTCCATCGTCTTCTGGGCCGATAGCGGCCAGATCTTCGGCTCGCTGATCGCCAGGGAAAGCCTCGCTGTCGTCGCCTTCGGTGCGCTTTGCGCCACCGGCTGGGTGCTCGTCGAGCGTCGCGCACCGGAACCCGTCGTGCCGCTCTCGCTCTTTGCCAAGCCGACGATCAACTTGCTCCTGGTCATTTCGCTGGTCTCGGGAGCGATCGGCATCGGATCGGTCAACTACATCGCGCTCTTTCTCCAGACGACGACGGGCCTTTCACCCTCCATGGCCGGCCTGCTTTTTGTCGCGACGACGGGCGGCATCGCCATCGGCTCGATCGCTGCCGGTCGCCTCATCGCAAAAAGCGGTCGCTACAAGCCGTTCTCCATCGCATCGGCTGCGCTCGGTGTGATCAGCCTCGGCATCTTCTCCTTCCTGCATGCCGGAACCCCACTGGTTTTCATCGCGCTCGTCATGCTGCTGCAGGGCTTCGGCGTCGGCATCGGCCAGCAGGTGCCGGTCATCGGCGTCCAGAACGCTGCCTCGCGCGCCGATGTCGGCGCTGCGACCGGCACCGTCACGCTAACCCGCATGGGCGGTGCAGCCATCGCCATCTCGATTTATGGGGCAATCGTCAGCTCCGGCCTGGCCCATGTCCAGATCGCACTCCCCGAGGGCGCCGACTTTCGCAACCTGACGCCCGAAGGTCTGGCTGCCTTGCCGGAGGCTGCGCGCATGCTGGTCGCCAATGCCTATTCGGATGCGTTCGTGCCGCTTTTCCTCACAGCGTCCGGAATGATGGTGATCGGACTGATCTGCGCACTCCTGCTGCCCAACATCCGACTGCCGCGCGAAGGCGAGGGGAAGGCGGCAGATCCGGCTGCGGTGGCCGCCGAATAGGGTCGGCCATAAGCTTCGCGCCAGCCGCGGCTGACAGGGTGCGGCCAACGATGTCAGTGAATCGGTGCAGCATGTCCAAGTCATCCTCGTCACTCCTGGCGAAGCGTGTCGTCTCGCTCGGCCTCGGCACGGCGCTTGTCGGTTCGCTTTCGGGCTGCATCCTGATGACGGATACGAGCCGCATGAACATCGACGTTTTTCAGGATGAGGTCGCCCCCGTCTGGTACGATCCGGCCCGTACGCCGCCGGCCGCCGATCAGACGGCGCCGCAAAAGCGCGATCTCTATCGCACCCAGTTTCACCAGACCTACGGCCTGCCGGTCTCCAATCCGCTGCATCGGACGCTTTATGGCTTGATGGTCGATGACGGCCATACGCTGCCGGCCATCCCGCTTGATCGGGTCCGGGCCGACATGCTGCGCCAAGAGGTGAGCTATCAGACCACCGAAGCCCCGGGCACCATCGTCGTCGATACCAAGGCGCATTATCTCTATCTCGTCCAGGCGAACGGCAAGGCGATCCGCTACGGCGTAGGGCTTGGCCGCGATGGGTATGCCTGGTCGGGCAGGGGCGTGATCAAACGTAAGGCCAAGTGGCCGCACTGGACCCCGACCGACGAGATGGTCGAGAAC
>JAIXSF010000500.1 GCA_027484835.1 Rhizobiaceae bacterium
CGGCCCGAAAGACTTTGAAAGCGTTCCGGGTGCGGATGCAGTCAAAGGCACGCTGCTCGGCAAGCCGGCTGTCATGGCCGGCTTCTGGGGCTCGCATATGGGTCTGATCGACCTCCTGCTCGAAAAGGACGGATCGAGCTGGAAGATCGTTGATTTCACCTGTGAGGCACGACCGATCTACCACCGCGATGACACTCGCAAGGTCGTGGCTGACGTGAAGGACAAGCCGGAAATCATCGCCTCCGTGGCGGCCGAACATCAGGCAACGCTCGACTATGTCCGCACCCCGGTCGGCAAGACGTCTGCACCGCTCTATTCCTACTTCGCGCTCGTCGCCGACGATCCGTCGATCCAGATCGTTTCGATCGCGCAGGCCTGGTACATCACGCAGATGCTGAAGGACGGGCCCAACAAGGACCTGCCCGTCCTGTCGGCTGCGGCTCCGTTCAAGGCCGGCGGCCGCGGTGGTGCGGACTACTTCACCGATGTTCCGGCCGGCGATATCGCGATCAAGAACGTCGCCGACCTCTATCTCTATCCGAACACGATCGAGGCGGTGGCGATCACCGGCGAGCAGGTGAAGAACTGGCTGGAAATGTCGGCCGGGATCTTCAACCAGATCGAGAAGGGCGCAAAGGACGCCCCGCTGATCAATTCGGATTTTCCGTCCTACAATTACGACGTCATCGACGGCGTCACCTATCAGATCGATCTCACCAAGCCGGCCCGCTACGACAAGGACGGCGTCGTGGTGCACCCGGAATCAAGCCGCATCGTCAACCTGCAGTTCAACGGTCAGCCGATCGATCCGGGACAGAGGTTTGCGGTGGCGACAAACAACTACCGCGCCGGCGGCGGGGGCAAGTTCCCCGAGATTACCGCCGACAAGGTGATTTTCGTCGGGCCGGACACCAACCGTGACATCATCGTCCGCTACATCGTCGAGCAGGGCACCATCAATCCGTCTGCCGACGGCAACTGGTCCTTCGCACCGATCGGCGACACGACGGTGAGCTTCGAGACGGGCCCGAAAGCGCGCGAGCATCTCGCCGGGTTCAAGGGAGCGGTAATCGAGGATGCCGGCGAAGGTGCGGACGGTTTTGCAAAGTTCCGGCTGACACTCTGAGGCCAACATCGGGCAAAGAGATGGAATCGATTCAAGCGCTTGAATCGATTCCTTAAACTGCTTTTGCAAGTGGCTGCGTATCGAGGTGAACCGGACAGTTCGACAGTCTGTCCTCGAAGGCGCGGATCAGCCAAGTGCCGGCGGGACCGGGCGCATTGTCAGCTCGCCGGATGGCGTGGAGGTTATAGGAGCCCTGCTCATAGGCCGGCAGGTCGAGATGCACGAGCCTGCCTGCGGCCAGATCCTCGTGAATGATCGATATCGGCAGGCCGCCCCAACCGAGACCGCCGCGGATCAGTTGATGCTTCGTCGCCATGTCGCTGACGCGCCATGTCTTGAAGGAGAAGACGTTGAAGTCCCGGCCCTGGGTCAGGTCGGAGGCGTCGCTCACGACGATCTGTGTTTCCTCGCGCACGTCCTGCAGCGTCAGCGTGCCCTTGCGAGCCGCAAGCGGATGGTCGGCGGCGGCAGCCGGTAGCATGAAATTGTGCCCGATGCGGGTTGCGATCAGCGTGTCATCCTGCCGCGTCGGCGCACCGCCAATGCCGATCGTCGCCTTGCCGCTCAAGACCAGCTCGACCAGACGGCCCAGTTCGCCGACCTCGAGGCGGAGCGAAACGGAGGGAAATTCAACCTGGAAATCGCGCAAGACGGCCAGCAGAGCGGGCGTCGGCACAAGGACGCTGATGGCGATCGAAAGCTCCGCTTCCAGCCCCTGTCGCATGCCGCGGGCCTTGGCACGCATCACCTGTAGGTCGCCGACTATCCGGCGGGCGTCGGAAAGCATCGCCCTGCCCTCCTCGGTCAGCCGCGGCTGACGCGTTCCGGTGCGCTCGAAGAGCGACACACCGAGCTGGCTCTCGAGATTGCCGATCGTGTAGCTGACGACCGATTGGGCGCGATTGAGCAGGCGGGCCGCTGCCGAGAAACTGCCGGCATCGGCAACCGTCAGAAAGACCTGCAGCTGGTCGAGAGTGGGGTTGGCATCCATGGCGATCGGGCATCCATCCAGTTATTCGATATGACCAATCTAGATTATCACAGTTTCATCGATGGCTGCTCGGGCATAGATGCATGGCAGGCCTGCTCCCAAGGGCCACCACCATTCGAGGAATTGCCCATGTCTTCCATCCTGCTCGTCACCTCCAGCCCGCGCGGCTCGGAATCCCTCTCGAACGCGATCGCGACCGACCTCGCCGAAAAGTTCGCCGCCCAGAACGGCGGTGCTCTGGTTCGTCGTGACCTCGTCGAAACCCAGCTCGATCACGTCGACGGCGCCTTCACCGCCGCCATCCGCAAGGCGCCCGACGCCCGCACCGCCGAAGAAGCCGAAGCCGTTGCACTTTCCGACGCCCTGGTTGCCGAACTGATGGCCGCCGACACGATCGTCATCGGCACCGGACTGATCAACTTCAACATCTACTCGTCGCTGAAGAGCTGGATAGACCATATCGCGCGCGCCGGTCTGACCTTCAGCTACACCGAGAACGGCCCGGTCGGCCTTGCCAAGGGCAAGAAGGCCTATCTCGTGCTCGCCGCCGGCGGCATCTATTCCACGGGCCCCGGCGCGCCGATGAACCATGCCGAGCCCTATCTCAAGACGGTTCTCGGTTTCCTCGGCATCGAGCTGGTGGAAACGGTTTATGTCGAAGGCGTTGCCTACGGTCCGGAAGCGGCCGAAAAGGCTGTCGCATCGGCCAAGGCCAAGGTCCAGGAACTGGCTCGCGCCGCCTGATCCACCGCCCGCGCAATCCACGTCTTAGACCTGACGCCGGTAGCTCCCGCTGCCGGCGTTTTCTCGTGTCAGAACAGGGAAACAGACTGGCTTTCGCAGCGACCGGGCAGCCTGCTGCGCTCGAGGATCAAGAGTGACAAGGCTCAGACGCTGCGCGTCTCTTCACCATCGCCGAACAAGGCTGGGCCGTTCTGGTCGATGATCTGCTGTGCCTTGCGGAAGGTGCAGTCCAGCGCATCGTCGAGCGAGGTGAAGACGTCGGCGCGGATGAACTTCCGCTGCAGGAGACGTCCGTCGATCTCGCGCTCGATGCGGCCTGCCAGACGGAACTGGTTGCCTTCACGGATCGGCTCGGCGTGGATCACGCAGTCCTTGTAGGTCTGCGGCTCGGCCATGGGTTTGGCAGCGCCCTCGGAAGAGGAGCCACCGGTGAAGATGGAAAGGATGCGACCTAGAATAGACATGCGATGTGCCTAGCATAGGCGGCGCGCAAGCGGAAGTCACAGGTCGCCGCCAGCCTGCGCTAGAAGTCGCAGTAGCCTGCGTCGATGCCGATGCCGTCATCCCAGAGGATGCGGGCCTGGCAGCTCTCGCGATCCCGCGGGATGATCGGTCCGAGACACTCCGTCCGCTCTTCAGAGGCGTAGAGTTCGACCATCCACTGGTGGCCGATAAAGGTATCGTAGGAGATGCTTTCACCCGGCTGGACCAGGCCATACTCTTCGAGGAAACCGTCAAAGCCGATCCAGAAGATCCGGGCGGCGTAACTCGTCTCGTTGTGGAAGACGATCCCGGTCGCTTCGTCAGAGGCCGGAGAAGGATCGTGAGCTTCTTCGCAGGCCGCTGCCTGCGCCTTCGAGCTACCGATTGCCATCGAGGCAACAAGGCATGAAGTTGCGATCAGCATCGCAACCGCGGATTTGCGGAGAACTGGCATCAAACGCCTCGTTTGAAGAGATGGAGGGAGGCGGCGAAGCCCGATCACTCGCCGACAACGGATTTCAGCGCGGTCATCAGGCCGATGTCGGGATCAGCGGCGCAGGCCTCGGAAAGCTGCTTTGCAACAACGGTGATCGCATCGAAATCGACGCGCGTATCGCCAGCCTTGCCGCCATAGTATCCATGCAGCCAGAACATGACGAGACCGGCCTCGTCTTCAGTCCAGCTCGCGGTATCCGAGCATTTCAGCGTCGACATGTCCAATGTCTCTGCAAAAGATGCGTTTGACGAAAGCAAAACGGTGCAAAGGCTTGCTGCTGCAACCAGTATTTTCATCAGCCCCTCTCTGAATTTATCTGTTTATTCGAATATCAATCCGAATAGAGTTGTCAACCGGAGCCCGGGTTTTCTATCGGTGATGTTTCGAACAGCGAGCGGGAGCAAAATGAAAACACGGCAGCAGGCACTGGCAGTCGCCAGACCGCCATGATCATCGCAGATCGCGGAGGATAGCGACCCTCGCTCCCTCAGATGATCAGGTTTGCAAGGATTTCGTTTTCGGTGATGTCTTCGAAGCCGAGCCCTGCTTGATCGAAGCGGTCGAAGAGTTCGGCGAAATTCTCGCGTTTGCCTGTCTCGATGCCGATCAGGATGGAGCCGAAATTGCGCGCCGACTTTTTCAGGTATTCGAACCGGGCGATGTCGTCCTCGGGTCCAAGCAGGTTGAGAAAGTCGCGAAGGGCGCCGGGGCGCTGCGGCAGGCGCAGGATGAAGTATTTCTTCAGACCCGCATAGCGCATCGCCCGTTCCTTGACGTCCGGCAGACGCTCGAAATCGAAATTGCCGCCGGAGACGACCGCCACGATCGTCCGGCCGCTCAAGGCCACACGCGGCAGAAGATCGAGGGCCGCGAGCGCCAGTGCCCCCGCAGGCTCCAGCACCACGCCCTCGACATTCAGCATGTCGGTCATGGTCACGCAGATCGCATTTTCCGGAACGATCAGCACCTGATCCGGGCGGAAGCTCTTGAGAGCCTCGAAATTGTAGTCGCCGATACGCGCAACGGCAGCGCCATCGACGAAGTTGTCGACCTTCGGCAGGGTAACCACCTTGCCGGCCTCGAGGCAGGTCCTGAGGCTCGGCGCACCAGCCGGCTCGCAGAAGATCATCGCGTCTGGCGAGACTCGGCCAGCCATGTAGCCGGTCATGCCCGCGGAGAGCCCGCCGCCGCCGACGGGCATCACCACGAGATCCGGCGTCACGCCCTCGGGCAGCTGCTGCAGCACTTCGGCTGCGACCGTCGCCTGTCCCTCTATGATATCGGGATGGTCGAAGGGCGGCACCATGTAGCCGCCGATCGCCTCGACATGCTCGCGGGCCGCCGCATAGCACTGGTCGAAGATGTCGCCGACCAGGCGGATGGTGATGAATTCACCGCCGAAGATGCGGGTCTTGTCGATTTTCTGCTGCGGTGTTGTCACCGGCATGAAGACCACGCCTTCGACGCCGAAATGGCGGCAGACATAGGCGAAGCCCTGAGCGTGATTGCCGGCGGAGGCGCAGACGAAGGTGGTACCGGAGGGGCTGTCGGCGACGATCTTGCGGAAGAAATTGAAGGCGCCACGGATCTTGTAGGAGCGGACCGGCGTCAGATCCTCGCGCTTCAAGTAGACATTGGCGCCATAGCGGGCGCTCAGATGCTCGTTGAGCTGCAGCGGCGTCTCGGGAAAAAGGCCGCGCATCGCTTCCAGCGCTTCATCGACTTGACTGGGGGTCACGTCACCCTCCGTTGAATTTTGGACAGAGCCCCGCTATGGCATAGACATCGGGCAGAGACAAAGCCTCTTTCAGCTGCAACAGACGGAAGAAATTCCTTGAATACCAATCTGCTCCGCGCCGTCGTCTACATTGCCGCCCTTTGCGGCCTTTATCTTTCCACCGCCATGCTCATTCCGGCGATGGTCAGCCTCTACTACGGCGACGAGGCGTGGTCGGTCTTCACCGTCTCCGCCGCCATGGTCGGCGGCCTTTCGCTGACGGCCGCAATGGCGACACGCGGGCCGATGCCGACCTTCACCAAGCGCATGGGCTTCCTGCTCGTCAACGTGCTCTGGGCCGTGTTTTCGGTCGTCGGCGCGATCCCACTCTATTTCTCGGATCTCGGGCTTACCTTCGCGCAATCGCTCTTCGAATCGATCTCCGGGATCACAACGACTGGCTCGACGGTCATCTCGAACCTGCATCAGGTTTCGCCCGGCATTCTGATGTGGCGTGGTCTGATCGCCTGGCTCGGCGGCATCGGGATCGTGGCACTCGGACTGTTCGTCCTTCCCTTCCTGCGCGTCGGCGGCGTCTCCTTCTTCAAGATGGAATCCTCCGATATCGGCGACAAACCATTTGCCCGCATCGCCACCTTCACGCGGGCCTTCATGGCCGTCTATGTCGGCATCACGCTTGCCTGCGTCATCGCCTATGATCTCACCGGCATGGGCCATTTCGATGCGATCGTGCATGCTTTCACGACCATCGCGACTGCCGGTTTCGGTAATTACGACAATTCATTCGCCGCCTTCGACAGCCATTCTCTGCTCTGGGTCTCGACCTTCTTCATGACGCTCTGTAGCCTGCCCTTCTCGATCCTGATCGTGCTTCTGGTGCGTGGGCGTCTCGATGCACTTCGGGATCCGCAGATCTTCGTGTTTCTCGCCTATCTCGGCGCCTTCGCGATCGCCGGCGGGCTCTACAATCACCTGCGCAACGGCATCCCTTTGCCGGAGGCGCTGACGCATTCCTTCTTCAATTTTGCGTCGATCCTCTCGACGACCGGTTATGCCAGCCAGGACTATACGCTCTGGGGACCGTTTGCAGTCGCGGCGGCCTTCTTCGCTACCTTCATGGGCGGCTGCTCCGGCTCGACCGCCGGCGGCATCAAGGCCTATCGCTTCGTCATCCTGTTCAACATTATCGTCACCGGCCTGAAGAAGCTGATCTACCCCAATGCGGTCTATTCCGTGCGTTACGGCAACCAGATCGTCGATGCGGATACGCAGCGCGCCGTTTTCCTCTTCTTCAGCGCCTACATCTTCATCTGGGCGATCGGATCCATGGCGATGGCGGTGGCCGGCTATGATTTCGCCACGGCGACCTCTTCCGTCATCACCGCCCTCTCGAATGTCGGTCCCGGCATCGGACCGTTGATCGGGCCGGTCGGCAATTTCGCGATGATGCAGGACCCGGAACTCTACATCCTGTCGCTCGCCATGCTGCTCGGCCGTCTGGAAGTGCTGACAGTGATCGTGCTTCTGGTCCCGATGTTCTGGCGCTCCTGAGCTTCCGCGCTTCGTGATGGCTGTTCTTGGCGCTGCGGCTTGACGCCCGCTGTCCCTTTTTCTCACACTCCCGTCATCAACCCCGGGAGAATCACGTGCAGCAAAAACACATCGGACCTTCCCGCCCCCTCGCCTTCGCCCTTGTCGGGGCGCTGCTGATCGGAACGCCCGCTTCGGCCGGGCCGCTTCTCGATTCGGCCATCGAGGCAGAGCGGCTGGCGGCCCAGAACGATGCGTCCGGGGCCTTCGAGGCAATGCGCTCCGGCCTTGCGGCCTTTTCCCAGACCCTGCCGCTCACCGTTCCCCGCGCGCTCTTCGTCACCGAAGTTCCCAAGGCCTACCGCGCCTATGCGCCGAAAGCCGAGCCCGTCTTTCTGACCGGCGAGAAGCTCATCACCTATGTCGAAGTGACCGGCCTCAAATGGCAGAAGTCCGGCGACACCCAGCGCCAGTCGCATTTCACCGTCGATCTCGAACTGACCGACGACGAGGGCAAGACGTTGGCCCTGCAAAAGGAATTCGGGAACTTCACCTTCACCAGCCATTCGGATGCCGTGGAGGTGTATACGCATCTGACGCTCGACGTGACCGGCGCCAAACCCGGCGGCTATGTGCTGCGCTACACCGTCAACGATGTCCTCGCCGAGCGTTCGACGCCGTTCGAACTGCCGTTTACGCTGAAGGAAAAGAGCTGAGGCGGCCTGGGGCTTGAGCCAGAGGCTGGTGCGGACGGCGGGGATCGAACCCGCATGACCAAGGCCGAGAGATTTTAAGTCTCTTGCGTCTACCAGTTTCGCCACGTCCGCATGCGAGCGTTCTCAATGGTTTGGCCGGAA
>JAIXSF010000244.1 GCA_027484835.1 Rhizobiaceae bacterium
CAGCGGGCCGGGAGAGGCCGGCCTCCCGCCGGTGAGAAGAGGACGGGACCATGGACGCATCAGCAAAGCCCACCTGCCGGATCGTGAAGCCCGGCCACACCTATGAGGGCAAGCAGGGGCTGAGTTATTTCGAAGGGAGCGCCGCCGAGACTGTGGGCGCCAAGGGTATCTGCATGCATGTGCTGACCATGCCGCCCGGTGCGCGGGCCAAGGCGCATCTGCACGAGAGCCACGAGACCGCGATCTACATGCTCTCCGGCCAGGCGCATACCTGGTATGGCGACCGGCTGGAGAACCACGTCGTCGTGCATGCCGGCGAGCTGTTCTACATTCCGGCCGGCGTGCCGCATCTGCCGGCGAACCTTTCGAACGCGCCCTGCACGGCGATCATTGCGCGGACAGATCCGAACGAGCAGGAGAGCGTTGTGCTGCTGCCGGAGCTGGATGGGCTGGTCGAGGTGTGAGTGATCTCTTCTCCCCAGCGGGGAGAAGGTGGCGCGTAGCGCCGGATGAGGGGGTGCGGAGTGCGCTGGTTTGCTGGTTTCGCTGACGTGGGCAATTGGGTTACCCCCCTCTGCCCTCCTTCGATTGCATCGAAGCGCGGGCATCTCCCCCACAAGGGGGGAGAGCGGTTGGGGCCGGCTCCGAAGCCTCACCCTCCCCTTGAGGGGGAGGGTCGGAGCGAAGCTCCGGGGTGGGGTGATGGGCAAAGCGTCAGCGTAAACCCTTGAGGTCGAACTCGTAGCTGGGCTCACCCCCACCCGCCGCGTTGCGGCGACCTCCCCCCTCAAGGGGGATGTGTGGCCCGAGCACGCGGCGACTGATCTCGCCCCTTGTGGGGGAGATGTCACGCAGTGACAGAGGGGGGTAACGCCGCGCGCCAAAGCCATAGACCTGCTCAAACTCCCGTCGCGGGGATGCCAGTGCGTTCCACCTTGCGCGGCGCGACCAGTTCCTTCCAGGTCGAGAGCGCCTTGGAGACGGCAGGGAAGGGCTCGCGCTTGACGAACTTGCCGTGGCCCTCGCGGGTCTTCACCGCACTTTCCTCGATCGCAACATATCCACGGGTCAGCGTGTAACGCGGCAGGCCGGTCACTTCCTTGCCTTCGAAGACATTGTAGTCGATCGACGATTGCTGGGTCTTGGCGGAGATGGTCTTCGAGCGCTTGGGATCCCAGACCACAAGGTCAGCATCGGCGCCCACGAGGACCGCGCCCTTCTTCGGGTAGATGTTGAGGATCTTGGCGATGTTGGTTGAGGTCACTGCGACGAATTCGTTCATCGTCAGGCGACCGGTCGCGACGCCATAGGTCCAGAGCATCGGCATACGGTCTTCGAGCCCGCCGGTGCCGTTCGGGATCTTGGCGAAGTTGCCGACGCCGAACCGCTTCTGTTCGCTGGTGAAGGCGCAGTGGTCGGTGGCAACGACCGAGAGCGAACCGGACTGCAGGCCGGCCCAGAGCGAATCCTGGTGCTGCTTGTTGCGGAAGGGGGGCGACATGACGCGGCGAGCGGCATGGTCCCAGTCTTTGTTGAAGTATTCGCTTTCGTCGAGCGTCAGGTGCTGGATCAGCGGCTCGCCATAGACGCGCATGCCCTTCTGGCGGGCGCGGCGGATGGCTTCATGGGCCTGTTCGCAGGAGGTGTGCACGACATAGAGCGGAACACCGGCCATATCGGCCAGCATGATGGCGCGGTTGGTGGCTTCGCCCTCGACCTCAGGCGGACGGGAATAGGCATGGGCTTCGGGCCCGTTATTGCCTTCGGCCAGCAGCTTTGCGGTCATCGAGGCGACAACGTCGCCGTTCTCGGCATGCACCATCGGCAGCGCGCCGAGCTCGGCGCAGCGCTGGAAGGAGGCGAACATCTCGTCGTCATTCACCATCAGCGCGCCCTTGTAGGCCATGAAATGCTTGAAGGTGTTGATGCCGCGATCCTGAACGACTGTCTTCATTTCATCGAAGACGCGCTCGTTCCAGCCGGTGATCGCCATGTGGAAGGAATAGTCAGCCGTGGCGCGCGAGGTCTTGTTGTCCCACATCTGCAAGGCTTCGAGCAGCGACTGGTCGGGGCCGGGCAGGCAGAAATCGACGACCATGGTCGTGCCGCCGGAGAGGCCGGCGCGCGTGCCGCTTTCGAAGTCATCGGCGGAGTAGGTGCCCATGAACGGCATTTCCAGGTGCACATGCGGATCGATGCCGCCGGGCATGACGTAACAGCCTTCTGCGTCGAGCACGGTGTCGCCGGAAAGGTTCGGCCCAATCGCGACGATCACGCCCCCCTCGATCTTGACGTCGGCCTTGTAGCTCAGATCGGCGGTGACGATCGTGCCGCCCTTGATGACTGTGGTGGTCATTTGCTCTCTCCCCGTGTTTTCATTTTAGTGTGTGCTCATCCAGCGAAGCCAAGGGCCAGAGCCATGGAGCGCTCAAGTCGGCGCATCGTTACGTCGTCAAAAGTCCCCATGATTTCCCCGATCCTCTGTCGGTTGGCTGGACTGATTTTGTCGACCATGACTTCAGACTGCAGTTTAAGCCCATTTGTGCGAGTAGGCTCCACCGGCACCGGAAAGATGCTCGGCTCGGAGCTGAAGCTGGTGATTGGGCAGACGAGCACGGTTTTGAGCTGCGACTCCGTCATCGAGTCCGTCTGAACGATGACGGCCGGGCGAGGCTTGCCCAGATCACTTGGCAGGACCACGGTGACGACATCGCCACGCTTCATTGGATGCCTTCTCCGTCCTCATGTTCCCACATGTCTTTCTGAAGACTATCAATCCACTCCATCACATTGTCTTCTTCGTCGGCAAACGCCATGCGATTTGCTTCTGCTACCGCTTGCTCTCGGATGGACGGATCGCGCAGATCAGGTAGCCATAGTTCAAAGCGCTGGAACCCCTTCGCTTGAAGTTCGGCCCTTTCTTCTGCAGACAGTTCTCTCGGCAAAGTCATTGGCAGGCCTCCGCATAGGACAGGTCTTCAGTTTACCCCACTATCTCCGCCGTCTCCAGAACCGCGCGCAGCAGCACGTCGCAGCCGGCGCTTGCCCATTCCTTGGAAATCTCCTCGGCCTCATTGTGGCTCAAGCCGCCGACGCAGGGGCACATGATCATGGTTGAGGGCGCCACCTTGGCTGTCCAGCAGGCATCGTGGCCGGCGCCGGAGATGATGTTCATGTGGCTGTAGCCCAGGTCTTCCGCGGCCTTGCGGACGGAGGCGACGAGCGTCGGGTCGAAGGTAACAGGATCGAAATGGCCGACGGCCTCGATTGAACAGCCGACGCCGAGGGCAGCGCAGATTTCGGCCGCTTCCTTTTCGATGCGGGCGCGCATGCCGTCGAGCTTGGCCTGTTCCGGCGAGCGGATGTCGACGGTAAAGATCACCGTGCCGGGCAGGACGTTGCGGGAATTGGGCGAGAACTTCACCTGGCCGACGCCGCCGACGCAGCCCGGCTGGTTATCCATGGCCACCGTCTGGACCACCTCCATGATGCGGGCCATGGCAAGGCCTGCATTGACGCGGTGGTTCATCGGGGTGGAGCCGGTATGGGCTTCCTTGCCGGTCAGCGTGAATTCCAGCCACCACAGACCCTGACAGTGGGTGACCACACCGATCTGCTTCTCTTCGGCCTCAAGAATCGGGCCCTGTTCGATGTGATATTCGAAATAGGCGTGCATCTTGCGGTCGCCGACCTTTTCGTCGCCGACCCAGCCGATGCGCTTCAGTTCGTCGCCGAAGGTCTTGCCCTCCATGTCCTTGCGGCCATAGGCATAGTCCTGGGTCAGGACGCCGGCAAAGACGCCCGAGGCCAGCATGGCCGGCGCGAAGCGGGCGCCTTCCTCGTTGGTCCAGTTGGTGACGACGATGGGATGTTTGGTCTTGATGTTGAGGTCGTTCATCGAGCGCACGACTTCCAGACCGGCGAGTACGCCGAGCACGCCGTCATATTTGCCGCCGGTCGGCTGCGTGTCGAGGTGGCTGCCGATATAGACGGGCAGGGCATCCGGATCGGTGCCAGCACGGGTCATGAACATATTGCCCATGGTGTCGACGCCCATGGTCAGCCCCGCATCCTCGCACCAGCGCTGGAAGAGTCGACGGCCCTCGGCATCCTCATCCGTCAGGGTCTGGCGATTGTTGCCGCCGGCAATGCCGGGGCCGATCTTCGCCATCTCCATGAGCATATCCCACAGCCGATCGCCGTCCACGCGAAGGTTGGTGCCGGGTTGAGCCGTCATTCGCAAGTCCTCACCTGTTTTCAAGAACCGGATCTTCCGCCCGATTCCCATGTTCCCGGGGTCAGCAACAGCGGCTTATGTTGTTTTTTCCGCTGTCGTATCGGCAGTTGCCTTTATTTGACATCTGTCCAATAATTTGACCGACTGGTAAAACATTACAACTTCCATCACGGCACTCAAGACGGAATCGGCAAAAATCTGCGACAAAAAACAATGCAGATGCACAGAATTTGGGCGCGGATATTCTTGAGCGACTTCAGTATCTTAGGCGGGGAACAACTCTAAGATGGCGATACCCAGAGCGGCGCAAACCCAGAGGCGGACGCGAATTCAGGAGGAGAAGGAGGAGCTCATCCTGGAGGCGGCCCTTGAAGTGTTCTCGCAGCGGGGATTCCACGGCTCGACGATCGACCAGATCGCCGAGGTTGCCGGCATGTCTAAGCCAAATCTACTTTATTATTTCCGGACGAAGGAAGCCATGCATCGGGCGCTGATCGACCGGGTGCTGGAGAACTGGCTGGAGCCGCTGCAGGCCTTCGACGCGGACGGCGATCCGGAACACGAGATCAAGTCCTATATCCGTCGCAAGCTGGAGATGGCACGCGATTTTCCGCGCGAAAGCCGGCTGTTTGCCAACGAGATCCTGCAGGGGGCGCCACATATCGACGGCGTGCTGGAAGGCCCTTTGAAGGAGCTTGTCGACGAAAAGGCGGAGGTGATCCGCGTCTGGATCGCCTCGGGCAAGATCCGGGCCTGTGATCCACACCACATGATCTTCTCGATCTGGTCGACGACCCAGCACTACGCCGATTTCGATGTGCAGGTCCGCGCAGTGCTGGGACCGGTGGGGCAGGCGACGGACCGTTTCGAGGCCGCCGCGCTCTTTCTCGAGGGGCTGTTCGTCAACGGTCTTATCCTCAAGCCGGCCGTCAGTCCCTGAGAAGCCCCATCACGAGCAGACCGGCCGCCGTCACCAGCGCGCCGAGGAAGACGGCAGGGCTCGCCCAGCCATGGCCCAGCAGACCTTCCAGCAGGATGATGAAGGTCGGCGTCAGGTAGCCGTAACCGAGAACCTTCGGTGCTGGCAGACGCATCGATGCGTATTGCAAAAGCATGAAGGTGAGGGCCGTGGTGACGATCGACAGATAGGCGATCGTCGCCCAGAGCGTGGCCGGCAGGCTCGCAAAATCCGTGGTGGCGAGCGGCACGGCGCCCGTCGGCAGGAGCCAGGGGACGGTAAAGACTACGACCCAGAACCCGAAGGCGACCGGATTGTCCCCCTGATTGAACTTGCGGATCAGCGGCACATAGGCGCCGTGGCAAATGACGCCGACGAAGTAGATCAGTTCGCCGGTCCCGACGTCGAAAGACAGGATCGCCTGAATATCGGCGCGAAAAATCACCCAGATTGCGCCAAGCGCAGCAATCACGAGGGCGGCAAAGACATCCGGCCGTGTCTTCTGTCCGATGAAGAGGAAGGCAAAACCGGCGCTGATCAGCGGCATCAGTGTGAAGACGGCTCCCGTCTGCACCGGGTTCGTGAATTCCAGTGCCGCAAACATCGTCAGCATGTAGACGGCAATCAGGCCGCCGAGCAGGGCGAAACGCCAGATGCGCCGAGGAAATGTGAAGGGCACGCGCAGAATGCCAAAGGTCAGAAGTCCCATGACAAGCACCGTCATCAGGTAGCGCCAGAGTGTCAGCGGGCCTGCATCCATATGCTGTGCGGCCATGCCTCCGAAAGAAAACGAGCCGGCGATCAGGGCTGCAAAAAGCAGCATGGCGGCATGCGCCTTCAGCTTTTCCCGACCCTTGGCATGCACGGTGTGCCGGTTGATGGGCGTGGCTGCAGGCGGCGCTTGGTCTGTCATGGCATATCTTTCGACCGGAACTGGTCTTGCCCTTGGCGTGACTTGACCCGACCGGCTTTCTCATTCATCTGCGACCCGGGCATGTGCAGAGTGCGTCGCCCAAGACCATCCTTCCGGCAGTTAATCGAAAGCGTCCCTCATGACAACGACGATCGGCTTCAGCGATACGGACAAGAGCACCAGTGCGGTGTTGCAGGACGTGATCAATTCGATGGATGACGAGTATGTCACCCTGCGCCAGATCCTGGAACGGATGGGTGAAAGTGGTCTTTTGCTGCTCTGCGGCTTGCTCTCCCTGCCATTCCTCGTGCCGGTCTCCATTCCCGGCGTGTCGACTGTCTTCGGCGCGGGCATCGTGCTCATCGGCATAGCCGTGACCTTCAACCGTCTGCCGTGGCTGCCGCAGAAGCTGGCAGATCGCAAACTGGAGCGTGCACGCCTTGTGCCGGTGCTCGAGCGTGGCCTCAAGATCCTCCGCAAGGTCGACCTTTACGTGCGCCCACGTCTGCCGGGCCTGTCGGTCGGTTCTGTCGTCAATCGCTTCAACGGACTCATTCTCACGGCCGCCGGCGTACTTCTGATGATGCCGCTCAGCTTCATTCCGTTTTCGAACACCCTGCCGGGTGTCGCCATCCTGTTCCTGTCCACGGGTATTTCCCAGCGCGACGGCGTCGTCGTTGCCCTCGGACATCTGATGGTGGTGCTGACGCTCGTCTATTTCGGTGCGCTCGCCTACTTCGCCGTGGCTGCAGGGCAGAACCTGCTGGGCTGAGCGACTGCGGAGCCGCCTCAGGCGCTCCGCTGCCAGAGATCTCCGCGCCTCAGTGCATGGGCGCGGGCAAAATCGATAAACACGTCCTCGCTCATCGGGCGAGCCAGGGCATAGCCCTGAAGGGTCTGGCAGCCGAGATCCCTGAGGATGGCTGCGTGCTCCATGGTCTCGACGCCCTCGGCCACGATGCCGATGCTGAACGAGCGTCCGATGTCGACGATCGAGCTGATCAGCTTGCGCTGAGCCGGGTTGGTGACGATCGGCGCCACCAGCTGGCGGTCGATCTTCAGGCGGCTGGGTGAAAGCTTGATCAGCGACAGGATGGACGCGTAGCCGGTCCCAAAATCATCGATTTCGATTGCGATCCCATGGGTCCGGATCCGTTCCAGGCTGGCTGCCACTGCATCCGCCTTGTCGTCGAAGGAAATCGATTCCAGCAGTTCGAAGGAGAGGCTGCCCGGCTCGACCGCGAGGTTGGCCAGATGGTCGAGCAGTCTGTCCTCGAACAGGCGCTGTGCCGAAATGTTGACGGAGACATGGTTGATCCCCAGCTCCTCGGCCCGCCAACGCGCCAGTTGATGGAGTGCCTGATCGAGGATGCTCGCATCGATCTGAGCCATGACGTTCAGATTTTCGGCGATATCGAGGAAGGCCGCCGGTGCGAGGATGCCCTTTTCCGGATGGCGCCAGCGCGCGAGCGCCTCGACCCCGTTGATCTCCAGCGTCCGGGCGTCGAACTGCGGCTGGTACCAGGCAATGAACTCGTTGTCGTTCAGCGATCGCAGGATCGCGTCAGCGGTGGTCTTGATGTTGACGGTGCGGGCCCGCAGCGTGTCGTTGAAGCGCTCGACCCGGTTGCGGCCCCGTCGCTTCGCCTCATAGAGGGCGATGTCGGCATTGACCAGCAGCTGCTCGGCAGAGATGCCGCTCTCCACGCGTTCGGCAATGCCGATCGAGGCGCCGACGCGGCATTCGTGGCCGTTGTAGACGATCGGCTTGTTGATGGAGGCGATGAGGGCATTGCCCATGTCTTCGTAGTCCGGCTTCGCCTGGCAGTCGCTGCAGACGATCACGAATTCGTCGCCGCCGATGCGCGCCACGAAGTCACCCGATGCTGCGTTCTTTTCGAGCTCGCGGGCCACATGCCGGAGAATGGCGTCGCCGGCACCATGGCCGAGCGTGTCATTGATTTCCTTGAAGCGATCGAGGTCCATATGGAGGACCGTCAGTTTCTGCACCTGACCGTCCCGTGTGCCGAGAACCTTCTCAAGATGCTGGTCAAGGTAGCGGCGATTGGGCAGGCCAGTCAGGGCGTCGTGCAGGGAATTGTATTCCATCCGCTGCCGGGCCGTTTCCAGGTCCTCGTTGCGCTGAGCGGTCTCGCGTTGCGCCTGGCGAAGCTCTTCCTGCAGCTGCACGTCAGCGCTGACATCCCAGTTAACACCCATGACCATGGTCTGTCCGTCATGATTGCGGAACGCGGTGCCGACGGTCCGGAAGTGGACCAGCTTGCCGTCGGGACGTGTGACGCGGAACTGGCCGGTGTAGGAGCCGTGGTCTTCGATCGCCTGCTGCATGCTGGCCGTAATCGCAGAGCTGTCCTCAGGGTCGACCATCGATTCCCACAGCTTCATGTCGACCGGTGCATCCTTGGACAGGCCATAGAGCTGGTAGAGCCTGTCGTCCCAGATGAGTTCATTCGAATCCACATGGAGTTCCCAAACGCCGATGCGGGATGTCTCCAACGCAACCCCGAGCCGATAGGACAGGGTGCGCAGTTCCTTTTCGCGTTGACGCAGGGCCGCGTAGTTCTGCTGGCGCTCGCGCATCAGCAGGGCAACCCAGATCACCGTGCCGGCAATCAGGATTGCCATGGCGGCAATCATCGTGCGGATCAGGGTGCCGGCCTCGCTGGTCGTTTCCCATCCACCCTTCGGAATCGCGGAGATCGCCCAGCGCTTGTTCCCAAGATCAACCGACATGGTCACGGGGTCGTCGCCGAGAATGTAGCCGTCACCATAGATCACCGTTGGCCGTCCGGTGATGTGACCCTGATCGCTGATGGTTACAGAGAGTGGCAGGTCGGGGGATCTGAGACCGCTATCATCGTAGAGCCTGGCGAGGTCGATGATGCCGGCCATACCGCCCCAGAAGACCGGGCTGTCCATGTCGTTGGTGAGCTCGATCGGCAGCGAGATGATCAGACCCATGCTGCCATTCTTGAGCGGCAGAGGACCGCTGATGATGGTCATGCCCTCACGCAATTGCTGGGCCGCCTCTTCGCCATTGGGTGGCGGCAACAATCGCATGCCGATGAACGGCTTGTTGCGTTCATAGGGGTATGCATAGCTGATGATCAGGTCCGGGGCGGCGACGATGTTGCGGATCTGGGACGGGTTGGACAGCAGGTTCTGCGAGAGGGCCGCAAACCGGTCCTGCGATATCTTCGGGTCCGTCTCGATGACGGCAACCATGCCCTGCAAAAGGCGAATGTTGGCGGTGATGTTGGCTTCAAGCTTGGTGCGGATCAGGCCAAGTCGTTCTTCGACAGCGTTTCGCGCCGCCTCTCGGCTCAGCCTTTGCTGCTGCAGGTCGGCATAGAACGCAGAGATGCAAACGCCGAGCAGGACGACAACGCTCGGTATCAGGATTTGCAGCCGCGACCGTAGATTGGACGCGCCTTCCGTATTCTTGCCCTTGGTCGCCATAGTCTCCCTGCCCATAAGGCCAGACCGGCCCATCGCAGAAGCCGTCAACTCAGGCAGGATCGTGGAGTATAGCGCTGAACAAATTCTGAATCGGCCGCGAAGAGTTTGAGATTTTCTTTTACATTCGCGTTATCCGGCCCTGTATCGGGCCGGATTTGCTTGGGCTTGCCGTTATTCTGCCGCCTGGGCTGCCATCGGGTTGTTTGGATGGGTCGTCCAGTTGGCATAATTCGGGTCAACGGGCTTGCCGGTTCGCTGGTCGAGTGCACCGGGTTCAAGGCCGATCATGGTGATGCAGTTCTCGACCGGGCAGACGTTGACGCAGAGATTGCAGCCAACGCATTCGTCTTCCATCACCTCGAACTTCCTGACGCCATCGACCATGCTGGTGATCGCCTGGTGCGAGGTGTCCTCGCAGGCGATGTGACAGCGGCCGCATTTGATGCAGGCATCCTGGTCGATGCGCGCCTTGGCAACGTAATTGAGGTTGAGGTACTGCCAATCGGTGACATTTGGCACTGCGCGACCGCAGATGTCGTCGAGGCTCTTGTGACCCTTGGCGTCCATCCAGTCGTTGAGGCCCGAGATCATTTCCTGAACGATCTTGAAGCCATAGGTCATCGCTGCCGTGCAGACCTGGACGTTGCCAGCGCCGAGCACGAGGAATTCGGCTGCGTCCCGCCAGGTTGTGACGCCACCGATGCCGGAGATCGGCAGGCCGTAGGTTTCCGGATCGCGTGCGATTTCGGCGACCATGTTGAGCGCGATAGGCTTCACTGCCGGGCCGCAATAGCCGCCATGGGTGCCCTTGCCGCCGACGGTGGGCGAGGGAGCGAAGCTGTCGAGATCAACAGAAACGATCGAGTTGATCGTGTTGATCAGCGAGACGGCATCGGTCCCGCCGGCCTTGGCGGCGCGAGCCGGCTTGCGGATATCCGCGATGTTGGGCGTCAGCTTGGTGATGACAGGCATGCGGGTGTATTGCTTGCACCAGCGCACGACCATTTCGATGTATTCCGGGACCTGACCGACAGCCGCACCCATGCCGCGCTCGGACATGCCGTGCGGACAGCCGAAGTTGAGTTCGATGCCGTCAGCCCCGGTCTCTTCCACCAGCGGCAGGATCGCCCTCCACTCTTCCTCGACACAAGGCACCATGATCGAAGCGACGAGCGCCCGGTCAGGCCAGTTCTTCTTGACCATCTTCATCTCCTGCAGATTGATCTGCAGCGGACGGTCGGTGATCAGTTCGATGTTGTTGAGACCAAGGAGCCTGCGGTCTGCTCCCCATATCGCGCCGTAGCGCGGGCCGTTGACGTTGACGACCGGCGGTCCCTCGGAGCCGAGCGTCTTCCAGACGACGCCGCCCCAGCCCGCCTTGAAAGCGCGTTCGACATTGTAGGCCTTGTCGGTCGGCGGGGCCGAGGCCAGCCAGAAGGGGTTGGGCGATTTGATGCCAACGAAGTTATTTCTCAGATCAGCCATGTTTCTAATCCTCTCGAAGCGGGTGCGTCATGCGACTGCGGTCACGCCCGCCGTCATCACGGCGAGAGAGCGGTTGATGCTTTCGGCCGCATCGCGGCCCATGGCGACGGCCGATACCGTCAGATCCTGACCTCCGAAGGCGCAATCGCCGCCGGCCCAGACGCCGGGGAGCGAGGTGCGGCCTTCAGCGTCGATGGCGATCTTGCCACCTTCAATCTTGAGGCCATCCAGGCCCTGGCCGTCGAGCTTCTGGCCGATCGCAACGAGAATCTGGTCAGCCTTGATCTCGGTCGTGTGGCCGGTGCCCTTCATCATGCCGTTTTCCAGGTGGGTGTATTCGAAGGTAATCGCCGAACAGTGCCCGCTGTGATGGGCCACTTCCTTCGGCTGCAGCCAATGGCGGATGTGGACACCCTTGGAGGTCGCGAGATCCTGTTCAAACACCGAGGCGTTCATGTGCTCCTTGCCACGGCGGTAGCAGATGGTGACGTTTTCGGCGCCGAGCAGCTTGGCTTGAACGGCGGCATCGATCGCGGTCATGCCGCCGCCGATGACGACGACGTCACGGCCGACGGGCACGTCGGCCTTGCTGTCCGCCTGGCGCAGGTTGGCGATAAACTCAACGGCGTCGAGCACTCCGTTGATGCCGGCGCCTGGAATATTCAGCCCGTTGACGTTGCCCAGACCTGCTCCGATGAAAACGGCGTCGTGCTTGGCCTGGAGGTCGGCAAGCTTGAAGTCGACGCCCATCTCCTGCCCGTCCAGCACGTCGATGTTGCCGAGGGAGAGAATGTAGTCGACTTCCTTCTGGGCGAAGTCGTTGGGCGTCTTGTAGGCAGCGATGCCGTATTCGTTGAGGCCACCGGCCTTTTCGCGGGCTTCGTAGATGGTGACCTGGTGGCCATGCATGGCCAGCCGATGAGCTGCTGCAAGACCGGCAGGACCTGCGCCGACCACACCGATCGTTCGACCGGTCGAGGCGGCCGGCCGGTAGAACTGGCGGCCGTCTTCGATGGCGATATCAGTGGCGAAACGCTGCAGGCGGCCGATTTCGACCGGGCGTTCCTCCGCCGTGTTGCGCACACAGGCCTCTTCGCAAAGCGTTTCGGTCGGACAGACGCGGGCACACATGCCGCCAAGAATGTTCTGGTCGAAGATTGTCTTGGCTGCGCCCAGCGGATTGCCGGTCGATATCTGCCGGATGAACATCGGAATATCGATGGCGGTGGGACAGGCTGTCATGCACGGCGCATCGTGACAGAAGTAGCATCTGTCGGATGCGACGAGCGCCTCGTGGTCACCGAGGCGGGGGTGAAGGTCGGAGAAATTCTTCGCATAATCGGCAGCGTCAAGCCGCCCGGCCTTGAGGCCTGGTTCCAGTCTTCGCATCGCAGTTCCCTCTTTTATATTCGAAGCGATGCAGGGAAGCGTAACTCAGGTTCAAACTTTTATCAAACGGTAAAAAATTGGATTTTGTGCCTCAGAGGCCCTGAGAATGCGGGAAAATTGACCCTCGTCAATCCGGCGCCGGTCGACCGATCGAGCCCGGTCTGACATAAAAAAACATGAGTGAATTGGTCATCTATATACTTTACTCGATTTGTCATGTTTTGTATGGCTTTCATATCAGGCGGCGCAAAGCGGGCTGCTTCCGATCGGATGTCTGGGAGACGGAACGAGATGGCGAAGAAGAAAAAGCAGGCGGGCAAGAAGCCGGGTGCGGACCTGTCCGCAGCCCCCAGCGCTGCCAAAGCGCAGGCCGAGGTGCGCAGTTTCCTCTATGTCGGGGGCCGCGATTGCCAGGTCGCGCATCTCAGACAGATCGCCAGTAATTTTGGTGCGGAACTTATTCACCATGATGGGGGTTTACGTGAAGCGGTATCGCGAATCGACACGGTGCTTCCGTCCGTCGACTGCGTTTTCTGCCCAATCGACTGTATCAGTCACGATGCGTGTCTGCGCGTGAAGAGCGGTTGTAAGAAGTTCGGTAAGACTTTCATTCCGTTGCGAAATGGCTCGAAATCCAGTCTCGAGCGTGCGCTGCAGACCCTCAATGAAAGGACGACGGACGGATGAGCAGAGACGGTTTCGACACAGGGGGCATCAGCTCTTTTCACGAGCTTGCACGTCAGCGCGGCGAGGGGCTTTTGCCCGAACTTGCCGAGGCAATGATGCAACGCTCGCAGGAAAGTGAAGTGACGAATTGCGAAATCGTCACTTTGCCGGGGTTGCACGCGCGCAAATCCGGTACCATGTACGCAGCAGTGAACCGGGCCCCCGCCCTCATCATCGAATTTCCCGCGCCCAGATGGCAGCGGAACGCCAACGCAAGGTCGTAGTCGTTTCGTCATCCATGTTCGTGTGGGAAACAGAGGAACTTCCGCATGAACGCTCAGCAACCTTTTGCGACAACGATCCTCAACGCAGTCCCGATTCTTCCGTCCCTCGACTTCAACGAGACCCGCAACTTCTACGTCGATACGCTCGGCTTCGAAGATGTGGGCTTCGACGGTCTCGACTATCTCGTCGTGCGACGGGGTGGCATGGAGCTCCACTTCTGGCTCAGCGATGACCCGGTACAGTGCCAGAACAGCTCCGTGTTTTTCCGGGCCAATTCCCCTGGCGACATCTATCGCGATTTCTGCAGCCGTGGCATCGAGGCGATCCGCCCGTCGGATGACTCCAGCGAATGCGGTGGTGGTATCCGGTTCCATGTGCGTGACCCGCACGGTAACCTGCTGATGTTCGGCGGCGCAGGACCTTCGTCCCTTACGCACTGAACCCTTTCAAAGGTTTGCCACGCCGCGATGTCGTTCCACTGGAACGTCAGGCGCGCGACGGCAGCATGGCGCCGGCCGCCAGCACAAGCCATGACGCAATCAGCGTCAGGCCGCCCGTCGGTGCGGCCATCGGAAAGAGGCCGCCGCCCAGGAAATGCCGGGAGACCAGGTCCCCGCTGAACAGAACCGTCCCCAAAATCATGCCAAGTGCGGCAAGGCTCGAAAAACGCAGCCTGTCTGCTGCAAGCGACAAGGCGACCAATGCCGGGGCGTGGGCAAGGCAGATCAGCGAGGCCGGGCGCAGAAGGGCCTCGCCACCTGCATGACTGGCCGCTGCCGCCAAGCCCACACCCGCCGCGCCGATGATCCCCGCCGCCAAGGCTGCCCAGCGGTTATTCTGCAGGGTGTTCATACCCTCACTCCTTGTTCTGCATGTGGTGGGCGAGCTTCTCGATCGGCGGCCAGATGACCTCACGCAGTTTCGGGTGCTCGATCGTTTCGTCCATGGCCATTCGGAAACACAAAAGCCACTCGTCGCGCTCCAGCGGACCGATCTCGGCAACGAAATGGCGTCTCCGCAGCATCGGATGTCCACGCTTCTGCATATAGATTGGCGGGCCGCCGAGATAGCCGGTCAGGTACTCGTAGAACTTTTCTTCGCTGCCGGTCAGATCCGGCGGATGCACAGCGCGGCAATGGGCCGCTTCCGGCAACGTGTCCATAAGTTCATAGAAGCGGCGCGTCAGCGCCTTGACGGTCGGATCACCGCCGATCGCTTCGTAAAGGGTAATCGTCTCTTCGCTCATGCTGTCGTCCTCGGGTGAGGTCTTTTCGCCCTTTCGTTCCCATGTTGCAACCAGCCAGCCGCTTGCGTGGCAATCCGGCGCAGTCGCGATGCCGCCTTGCAACAAAAGCAGGGGACATGTGGCCCCGACCATGCCATAAGGGCGCCGATTTCAAGCAGGCGCCTGTTCCATGATCCGTATCGAAAACATCTCCAAGCAGCTCAGCCATCGCATCCTCTTCATCGAGGCTTCGGCCGCTCTCAACCGTGGCGAGAAGATCGGCCTCGTCGGCCCGAATGGTGCAGGCAAGACCTCGCTCTTTCGCATGATCATCGGCCACGAGCTGCCGGACGAAGGGCAGGTGTCCGTCGATAAGGGCGTGTCCATCGGCTACTTCAGCCAGGATGTCGGCGAGATGTCCGGCCGCTCGGCCGTGGCCGAAGTGATGGACGGGGCAGGGCCGGTGAGCGAAGTCGCCGCCGAGCTGCGCGAACTTGAAGCCGCCATGGTCGATCCG
>JAIXSF010000149.1 GCA_027484835.1 Rhizobiaceae bacterium
CTTACAGTGTTTGCACCAGGACTTCCGATGTTCGCATCAACCTCGCAAGACCGCCCTCACCGGGGGCTTACTCTTTTGCTGGCGGATGGGGGGGAGTTACGATAGCAACGCCATCCGGGCCAAGGCGGCCGAACGAGGGGCTTGGGCCAACATCCCGCCGAAAGCCAACCGCAAGGGAAGCGTCTCATTCTCAGACTGGGTCTACAGGCAACGCAATCTCGTGGAACGGTTCTTCAACAGGATCAAACACTTCCGAGGCATCGCCACCCGTCACGACAAAAACCAACACTCAATCCCATCGAGATGGCGTTTTCCAAGCTCAAGACACTCCTGCGAAAACAGAAGGCAAGAACCTAAAATGACCTCTGGAAAGCCGTCGGAAAAGTCTGCGATCTCTTCACACAAGAGGAATGCTGGAACTATTTCAAACACGTAGGATGCGCTACAGGGTAAGGGCCCGACGCTCTAATTATATGAATCAACTCGGTAACATGATCCGGCGACGTCTCCGGATGAATTCCGTGGCCAAGGTTGAAGATGAAGGGCCCATTTTCCAGTCCTTCGAGCAGATGTTGCGCGGCATCCCTAAGCGCGGAACCGCCTACCAAAAGGCGCAGGGGGTCTAAATTGCCCTGAACAGGGCCTTGCTTCTGCAACTCAGCGATGAAGGATAGCGGCTGGGTCCAATCTACCCCGAGACAATCCGCACCAGTGCGATCCCGGACATCTCGAAGCTTCACGCCTGCACCTCTTATGAACACTATGATCCTCGCTTGTGGCCTTTGTGACTTCACCAAGTAAATCATCCGTGCGATCGGCGCGATGGAAAACTGATCGAAATCCTCTTCACCGAGAACATCGGCCCACGATTCAAAAATCTGCAGTACGTCGGCACCTGCGTCAAACTGCCGAATCAGATAATCGGCAGAGACATCCGCGAGCAGGGACAAAAGCCGATTGAACGACTTGCGGTGTGCGTGCGCAAACTTTCGCGCGGGCAAATGATCGGCAGTCCCCTGACCCGCCACCATGTAAGTTGCGACGGTCCAAGGTGCACCACAGAAGCCAATCAAAGTCTTATCGTCGCCAAGATCTCTTCGGGCTAACCGGATTGCCTCGAATACTGGCATCAAGTGTTCGCTTATGCCTCCCACATTAAGCGCGGCTATCCGATCGCAATCGACAGGTGTCAGTGTGGGTCCACGGCTCTCAGAAAATTTCACCCCGCAACCCAAAGAGTCAGGAATCACTAGAATGTCCGAGAACAAGATTGCAGCATCGAGATTATATCTGCGCACAGGCTGAAGCGTGACCTCAGCAGCCAGTCTGGGCGTATAACAGAGGTCAAGAAATGACCCCACTGAGGCTCGTATTTCCCGATATTCAGGAAGATGCCGGCCTGCTTGGCGCATAAGCCACACAGGAGGCGGCCATTTCCGATTACCGTCGACAACACTTAAGACTTTCTTTTCCGAATCCATTTCCGGGTACTTCCTGATAAACGAACGCTATGCCACGCGAGCGCGACCACGGTACGCCTGAGCAAGCCCGAACTTTGCGATGAGTTCGGAGAGTGCGTCTGCGCGCTCCCGAAGACCAAAGGCAGCAGCTGAAGTCTGCTCCACCATCGCCGCATTCTGCTGCGTAAAATGATCGATCTGAAGCACCGCGGAATTGACTTCGCTCAGGCCGTTTGATTGCTCGCGTCCGGACGTGACAATTTCGTCGATCAGCTGGTTGATCGCAGTAACTTCTGCAACGATCTGGCTGAGCACCTCGCTGGTGCTGTTCATCAATTGAACTCCATGGTCAACACGAGTAGAGCTCACATTGATGAGAGCTCGGATTTCTTTGGCGGCAGACGCGGAACGCTGTGCCAAGGCGCGCACTTCCGACGCAACCACAGCGAAACCCTTTCCGGCATCTCCCGCCCGGGCAGCCTCGACACCTGCGTTCAATGCCAGCAGATTCGTTTGAAACGCAATTTCATCAATGACGGTGACGATTTGGGTGATCTGCTGTGAGCTTTGAGCGATGTCGTCAATCGCACTCTCGGCTTGCTGCACGATACTCTCGGAGCGGTCGGCGTCCGCGTTCGCCTGAGCAGCGACATCCTTGACCTTCAGCGCGTTGTCCAGCGAGCGCCGGGCTCCCGCAGTTATGGCGTCCAGCGCGGCGGAAGCTTCTTTCAACGACGCCGCCTCGCTTTCCGTCCTTCGCGCCAGATCTTGCACAGCAGCAGCGATATCATCGGTTCCCGACAGAATATCATTCGATGTCGCGCTGATATGCGTCATGGCTTGCAGCAGGGTTGCCACCGCCGCGTTGAAGTCACGTTTCGCATCCTCGGTCTTGGTAGGAACGTCATCAGCAATCTGGTAGGCTAGGTTCCTCTCTGCCAATTCCTTCAATGCAGTGCGGAGTATTTGCATCGAGATGCGATCATTCTCTGTATCCTCAGCACGTTTCTGATCAAACACGGCTCGCTCCGCATCAGCTTGCTGCACAAGCTCGGCAAAGAAATGGTACATTGCGACCGAGACATCCACGAACACTGATCGCATAAGGCTGTGAATGAATTCGTTTCGTTTCGCTCGGGGCTTCCAGCGACATTCATCCACCAGCGCTATCATCAACTCGGCCGCGTATGTGGAGTAGGTTGGCGACAGAAATTGCGGATAGTCGATTTCACGGGCGACAGCCGAGGCTATCTCGGCCTGGGCCTGGAAATACTCCGGCGAAAAAGTGCCGGAGACTATGTTCCTGAAGACGAGTTGTTCCTTTCTGAGCACCTCGTCGTCGAGACCTTGAAAATTCGGCATGGTAACAGCGTATGTGGCCGTCAACACGTCTCTGAGGCGCGGCTCAAGCAGTGAAAGAACGATAGTCCCGGTTTTTTGCTGTTCCGCGGTCCATGGTGTGATCTGATCCTCGATCTTTTTCAACGTCTGCCCCCCGGTCAAACACCGCTCAAACTGCGGCCACTTTTGTCGTGGAAAAATAATCTCTATGCCTTCTTAATATAACGTGTATCAAATTTAGAAACGTTTCGCACCATACGAAACATGGCGCATAACCAAAAATCTTACAGACGACCTGGTGACGCATGCAGGCTGGCAAATGCCGAGCACTCAGCCCGAACGGAAGTCGATTGCGAAGGCCAATTTCTGCTGCCGATTGCAGCCGAGGAAGGTAAGCGCGACATCCCCTCCCCGCTGCCGTGAGAACAGCAAACTTCACCAAACGGTCGTTCCACTCGGCTGCTAGCCCCGAGCTTCCGACACGCGCTTTTGCTCGCCATCCAGCACCTTCTCCATCTCGATCAGAACTTTCTCGAGCCGAACGAGAATTTCCTTCACTTCGTCCGCCGCGATCGTCAAAGGCGGAGTAAGGAGGATAGAGTTATTGAGAGGTGCCACGCCGGCCGGATAGACGATGAGGCCCAATGTGCGGCATAACTCCGTGAACCTCGCGGATACCATAAAATCCGTGCTCGGAGGCTCGAGAGTGTCGCGATCCAGTACGAACTCGAAACCCCACAGAAGGCCCCGTCCTCTGACATCGATCATATGCCTGAATCTCTGCGACAAAGTTCGAAGGCCTGCGCTGAGTTCGTCCCCCCTTTGTCGAACATTGTCGAGAACGTCATTCGATTGCATGTAGTCGAGAACCGCAAGGCAGGTCGCCGCGCTCAAAGGGTTTCCGGAGAAGGTGTGCCCAAAAGGTGCATGACCGCTCCCCTGGCGAATGGATTCCACGAGCCCCTCCCTCATCAGCACGGCGGCCATCGGAGTGTAGCCAGCGCTCAATCCCTTGCCGACGAGGAGTATGTCGGGAACCACGTCGAGCCATTGAGATGCGAACCAGTCTCCCGTCCGTCCCATCCCGGAGATCACTTCATCGAGAATGAGGAGAACATCGTACTTGTCGCAGATTTCGCGGACACGCCTGAAATAGCCCTCTGGTGGCATAAGAGCACCGCCAGCAGCCCCCACGATCGGCTCTGCTATGACGGCCGCGACAGTGTCAGGACCAGCCTCCAAAATGGCGTTTTCCCAGGCATCGGCGCATTGGCGATGATATTGCTCGATGCTAAGTCCCTTCGTCCGGCGCAATGTGTAAACTGGCGGCACAACTGGGAAGGGATGAAGGAGAGGTCCGTAATCCTTTCGGCGAACATCATGGCCGGACATCGACAAGGCCCCCATCGTCATACCGTGATAGCTGCGCTGGCGGCCGAGAATCTTGGTTTTCGAAGGCCTCCCCCGCTCCTTCCATATATGCAGTGCGACACGTATGGCATGCTCCGACGCCTCCGATCCACTGTTGAGGAAGAATGCATAGTTCAGGTCTCCCGGTGCAAGCTCGGTGAGGCGCGTGGCAAGCTCCTCAGCGGGCAAGCTGGTAAACTGTGTGCGGTAGGTGAACGCGACCTTTCGGAGCTGGGCGTCGATAGCGGATGCGATTTCCGGAACGCCATGCCCTATGTTGGCTGTCATTGCACCGGATGCGGCATCCAGATAGCTGCGTCCTTCGGTGTCGAACAGCCAGACACCCTTCCCGTGGTCCACGACAGGATATACAGCACCAAGGCTCTGCTTTATCAACGCCGACATCAAGTTTCTCCTCATCCATTTTACGCGCCCGACCCGGCCAGAGCCGTCGAGATTGTTCCTTGAGCGAGATCGGCCTGCTCACCGATCGCGATCCAATTGCATAGCCACTCATATCCTTCGTGAGATCGAGGCGAGGCGCCCGTTGCCGAGGTAAGTGGATGATTCCCGACCAGCGTGGCGCTAGAACCTGTCGATGATCACCGCGCCAACGTCCTGGGAGCTATCGAGGTGCGGAAGAGCATTCGCAGCCTCTTCCAGGCTGATCGTTCGACCGATCAGTTTGTCCGGGTGCAGCTTGCCGGTCGTGATCATTGCCAGCATGTCGGCGTACCTGAACGGCTGCAGACCGTAGCTACCAATGATCTCAAGCTCACGCAAAACCACACGTCCCATTGGGATTGGAGGTAGCGCCTGATCACCTGCAAGCAGCCCTATCTGAACGTGCTTGCCGCGCTTGGTCAGGCATGCGATCGAGTTTCGGCAGGTCGTCATGCTTCCGAGCGCATCAACCGAGACATTCGCACCGCCTCCCGCCACATCTACAATTGCGCCGGGAACGTCAGGGGTTGTCCGGCCATTTATGACGACTTCCGCTCCGAGTGCGGTGGCAAGCTGCAGCTTTTCATCGGTGATATCGACTGCGATGACACGGGCGCCAAGGGCGTTTGCAATCATGATCGCCGAAAGGCCGACTCCACCACATCCGTGAATGGCGACCCACTGCCCGGGCGCCACGCGAGCCTGATGGGCAATCGCCCGAAAAGCCGTCGCAAAGCGGCAGCCGAGACCCGCCGCAGTCGCAAAGTCGATCGATTCCGGCAAAGCAACCAGATTGGCGTCAGCGTGATCGATGGCAACACATTCAGCAAACGAACCCCAATGCCTGAAGCCTGGCTGGAATTGATCGTCACAGAGTTGATGATTGCCCGAGGAGCATTGCGCGCAGGTGCCGCAGACTCCCATGAACGGCATCGTGACGCGATCCCCCGCCTTCCAATTCCGCACCCCTCGCCCGACTTCCCTGATCACGCCTGCGAATTCGTGGCCCGGCACGTGTGGCAGGTTGATATCGTCGTCATGTCCAACCCACCCATGCCAATCGCTCCGACACAGGCCAGTCGCCTTGACATCGATGACAACGCCCAGCTCGGCTGGTATAGGATCCGGAACCGTTTTGACAACGATTTCACCTTTGAACTTCTCATATACCGCAGCACGCATCTCTCACTCCCAGCAGTTCCAACTCAGGTTCATTCATCGCACCAGCCCGCTTTCCGAACGGCTGCGGTCCGCAACAAGTATGGCGCCTCACCGACGCTATGTTTTGGTCGCCACCATTACGAGCCATTTGAGCTTTCGTAACACAGCGTTTCTTGTAAGGAAACATGTGTTACAAACAATCACATGACGAAATCAACGAGATGTGGGGCCCTAGACACTAGCTTTCGAAGCAAAGGTTCGGCCTAACGCCGATAAGCGGAAAGGTTGGCGACCACGACCGGTTGGCCACTCCTCCACAGTTCCAGGCGCAAGGAATACGGCTCGTATCCGCTACACTCCTGGCGCGTGGTGTGTCTCTGGTTGTTTCAGGTGGCGCGGAGAGCTTATCTACCAAAAAAAGCACACAAAATTGCGAGAGCTTAGCGAGTTGTTGCGCGACTGTTTCCAATGATGTAAACATGTTTCGGAGGAAGCAAAAGGATAACGCCATCAGCAACACGGAGGCCGCAAAACAAAATCGGCTCCGAGAGATGTTGAAAGGATATCGAGGAAACGGAGGACGAGTGCTTTGGGATGGGGCTCTTGTCCAGAACCCGCAAGGATTACAATGACTCTCCTTCAATCGAGAAACAGATCGCTGTCTTCAGCCCAATCCGCACCTGGCTTGGCAAAGCTTGCACCGCCTCCGGTTCCCGCAGGTACCGCGCAGTCGAAAATCGTGGCGACTTGGGGAGGCGACAAAATGAATGTCGAGAACGCCATCAGAACTCAGCGTAGCCAAAAGGGCATAAGTCTGAGGACGCTGGCCAATCATTTGGGAATCTCAGCGTCACAACTCTCAAAAATTGAGACTGGGAAATCCAAGCTTTCGGTCGATCTGGCGCTAAAAATCGCCGAGTTGCTTGAGGTTCCGGCTGCGAACTTCCTGTCGAGAGGCCGACCCGTAGCAAGCGGGCGGCGGACGATCACCCGCGGCACGGCAAGTGAGGGCCAGACGACTCCTGGAATGCGTTTCACTCCGCTTTGCTCCGAATTCAAGGACCACAACAGTCTCTATTGGGTTGTGACGCTGTCCGCAACCAGCCTGGAGGAGAATGGAGGCTGGAGGCAACATCCGGGGCAGGAGTTCTTCTATGTGCTCTCCGGCCAGGCACAACTTTTGAGCCAGATTTATGAGCCTGCGACGCTTGATGCAGGGGACAGTATATTGTTCGACTCGGATCAGCCGCACGCCTATCTGGCCATTGGCGGACCTGCCAACGTCCTCATGATAAACAGCCTTCCCTGAGTTTCTTGTCAGCACAGACGCTGTTCGCCGTGACGATCGCCAAAACATGAAGCCCGGTCGGGGCCGGCCTTCGCTGGCCCCGATCGGTAAAGCTCGGATGCATGCGTCACCGACCGAGGGATGTTGCGGCTTTTTCAATCCCGACGGCAATCACTTCCGCCATTTCCGAGACGGCGGATGAGTCATGGATCAGATCGTTTCGGACCTCGATGTAGGCGTTCGGAACGGCGATTGACAGACCATGCCGATCCAATGTGAACCAGTCGCTATCGGCAAAACTGTAGGGTTGGTTTTCCTCTACCGTAAACCGACGCTGAACGTCCATCGCCTGAATCAGAGGCAATGCAAGGCGGCCGTCACACTTCCACATGACACCGATTTGACATGATCTGTAGACCGCCTCCCACACCGGCGAGAAGGAATGGATAGAGACGATCAATTTGCCGATGGGCCGTTCGCCTTCCAATAGATCTTCCAGGACACGCTCGACCGGAGATCTTGCGATCCTCTCCCGCCGGCACCTTTCCTCATCCGAAATATGCACGTTAGCCGGCACCGGAATGCCCCCCATATCGGGGCGAATGCAGCTAGGATCAGTGGCCTTGCGATTGTAATCGAGAAACAGCCTCGAATAGTTGGCAAGTACCGCTGTGGCTCCGAGGCGGTCCGCTACGGCGACCGTTAACTCCCTTGAGCCGATATCATGTGCGTAGTGAGTCTCGAAAAAGGCATCGTGCAAACCGAGGCCCCTCCAAGCAGCCGGGACTTGACTGCCCCCATGTTCACATAGCACCACGATGTCCGGGCGCCTCGCACCTTCAAGTACCGAAACCGCATCACTTGCGTAGGATGCGATCTCGGCTTCGCTCAACGTGACGGGCTGGCTCATTGCGGATTCCGGATATGAAACGACTTAACGTCCGTAACGCCGTAAAGACCTTCCTTGCCGTTTCCGCGGCCGAGTCCGGACATCTTCTGTCCACCCCACGGAAGATAGAGGTCAGCATGATCGCAACGATTGACGAAGACCGTACCGGCGTCCAGTTGATCCACAATCTGGAGGCCGGCATCGACGTCACGGGTCCACACGCTGGCCGTGAGCCCATATTGGTTGTCGTTCATCAGACGCACGGCTTCGTCATCGCTCTTTACGGTCTGCACGCAGGCAACGGGGCCGAAAGTCTCCTCCTGCATCACTGTCATCGTCCCGTCGACGTCGGTTAGAAGCGTCGGGGCAATGTAGCAATAAGCGTCTTTGACACCTGAGAGATTGAGTGGTTCCTCGGAATAGGCGGTTGCTCCCTTCATCAACGCGTCGGAAATTTGGCTGCGGATCAGTTCCGCTGCCGACTTCTTCACGACTGGCCCGACGGTTGCGTTGGGGTCGAGCGGGTTGCCAACCTTGTACTTCTTCATTTCCTGCTTGAAGCGAGCGAGGAACTGGTCGCGGATCGCCTCGTGAACATAGATGCGCTCGACGGAGCAACAGGACTGACCGGCATTTGAGAAGCAACCATCCGCGATATCCGTGACCGCCTGTTCGATATCCGCGTCGGCGCGCACATATGCTGGGTCTTTTCCGCCGAGCTCCAGATGGACGTGGGTGAGTGTCCCTGCGGCCGAGCGGTGGATGGAAAGTCCACCTGCGACAGAGCCGATGAAGTTGACCCCCTTCATCCTGCCGGAGCGGATGATGCGATCGACCTGATCATGGCTCAGTTCCAGAACCTGAAACACACCTTCAGGTCCGCCGATTGTCTCATAGGCTTCCCGGATGATCCGACCGACGTCGACGGTCTGCGCTGCATGCTTCAGGATTACGGCATTACCGCCGAGAAGAGGGGTCACGATCAGCCACGGAAGCAGTCCCACAGGATAATTCCACGGCGCGATGGAAAGATGGACACCCTGGGGACTGCGGCGCGTGAACCGTTTGATCGAGGCATCGGAAGGATAAGGGTCGTCGCCGATCGCGTTGAGCGCCTCGATCTGGGTCACAGTGACGGCCTTGAAGCGCTGGGTTTCGTCGGCTTGCGCCACCGGACGGCCAATCGACAAGGTCAACGCGCGAGAAAGCTCATCCTTCCGACGGATGAGTTCATCGGCGAGAGCGATGACCAGCCTAGCACGCTCGTCCTTGGAGGAATTCCGCCAAGTTTCAAATGCCGACTCCGCTTTTGCAAGCGCCGTGTCAACGGCCAAGTCGCTGGCGGTGTCGACTGAAAGAATCTTCGATCCATCAATCGGGGAAACAACCTCGATGGGCATTGTGCTCTCTCCTATCACAAATGTGTTGATATGGTCAGTTATGTTTCGTATAAAGCAACACGTTTCCAACAGCAACACGATTCTGCAACGAAATTGTTGTTTCGCAACGGGGCTCTTGGTGGCGACTTCTCAAACGCGAAAAAGAGGGAGTTTACATGATCAAGTTTGATTTCAGCGGCCGCGTCGCCATCGTGACCGGCGCTGGCGGGGGGATGGGGCTGTCGCTCGCCGAGGGGCTGCTTGCGGCCGGTGCGTCGGTCCTGGCGATCGACGTCAAGGAACAGCCGGAAGCACTCAAAGATGGCGCCAAATGCGTCTACGCCAAAGGCGATCTAACCGACGCAAAGTTCGTCAATGATGCCGTCGATGCGGCATACAAGAAGTTTGGCCGCATCGACTATCTCGCCAACATCGCCGGCGTGCTCTGGTTTGGCAAGGACGTCTCCCTTCTCAATATAGACCTCGATATCTGGGACAAGGTGATGGATATCAACCTGAAGTCCATGGTGCATACCATCAAGGCCGCTGTGCCCTACATGCGAAAGTCGGGCGGTGGCTCCATGGTCCACTTTGCAACGGTGCAGTGCCTCCGTGGCGATACTGCGCCGCAAGATGCCTACGTGGCATCGAAAGCTGGTGTCGTCGCGATCTCCAATTCCATCGCGATGCAGCTCTCCGCTGAGGGCATTCGATCCAATGTCATTCATCCGGGAATCACACACACGCCGATGCAGGCTCGCTGGGATTCCCCTGAGAAGCTGAAGAACGCATCCGACTATGTGCCGATGAAGAAGGTCGGCCAGCCGGAGGACATGGCCAACGCGGCGATGTTCCTGCTTTCCGACGCTGCCGGATATATCACCGGCACCAGCCTCATCGTCGATGGCGGCCTCATGCTCAAGTACTGAGCATGACCTGTGGTCCGAGGCGACCCGATTTGGTCGCCTCGGCGGTCGAATGTCGTTTTTAGCGTGGGCGATTGCCGACGGCCTACAAGAGGGAAATGCTTCCATGGATCAAAAAAGTGCATCTGCAGGCGCCGAAATCTGGCGTTCTCGCGCAGCGGACTTGAAGATAGAAGGTCGTGCGCTCATCGATGGCGAGATGACCAGAGCGACGGACGGAGCCAGTTTCGATTGTCTTTCTCCGATTGACGGGCGGTTGCTTGCCCAAGTTTCATCGGGTGGCGCTGCTGATATTGACCGGGCCGTCCGGGCTGCACGCGCGGCGTTCGAGGATCGCCGGTGGGCGGGGCAAGCGCCGGCTGCGCGCAAGCGTATCCTCCAGCGTTTTGCCGCGCTGCTGCGGGAAAACCTCGAGGAGCTTGCCCTTCTTGAATCACTCGACATGGGCAAGCCGATCTCAGCGGCTCTATCTGTCGACGTAAACGCGACGGCCCGTTGCTACGATTGGTATGCAGAGGCAATCGACAAGGTTTACGATCAGATCGCTCCCACCGCGGATCAGGATCTCGCCCTCATTACCCGCGAACCACTCGGTGTTGTCGGCGCAATCGTTCCATGGAATTTCCCGATGCTGACCGCCGCGTGGAAGACCGCGCCGGCGCTGGCCACCGGCAATTCGGTCGTCCTGAAGCCGGCGGAACAGTCGCCATTGACGGCAATCCGAATGGGGCAGATCGCACTGGAAGCAGGCATTCCGCCTGGGGTATTCAACGTGGTGCCCGGATTCGGGCATACAGCGGGTAAAGCTCTCGCCAGCCACATGGACGTCGACGGTATTTTCTTCACGGGTTCGACCTCGACCGGCCGGCTGCTCATGGAATATGCTGGCAAGTCCAACCTGAAGAAGGTTGGTCTGGAACTTGGCGGGAAAAGCCCGAACATCATCCTGTCGTCCTATGCAGATATCGAGAAGGCGGCCATCACAGCGGCTGAAAGCATGTTCGCCAATCAGGGTGAAGTCTGCATCGCTCCTTCGCGACTGATTGTGGAGCGACCGATTCACGACAAGGTCGTGGAGATAATCGCCGAGTTTGCAAAGAACAGGCAACCGTCTGACCCGCTCGATCCAGCAACGAATATGGGCGCGCTGGTGGATCTGCGCCACGCAGATCGCGTCATGAGCTACATCGAAACCGCGAAGGCCGAGGGGGCCAGAGTGGCTGCTGGCGGAACCCGCGCCCTGGTGGAGAGCGGCGGGGCATATGTAGCTCCTACGATCTTCGACAATGTCACAAACAACATGAAGGTCGCTCGGGAAGAGATATTCGGTCCGGTTCTCTCGGTCATCTCTGTCGATAGCGCCGACGAGGCCGTAGCGGTCGCGAACGACAGCCCTTACGGGCTTGCCGCCGCTGTCTGGACGGATCGCCTCTCAGACGCTCACAAGGTCGCCAGGGCGCTTCGAAGTGGGATCGTCTATGTCAACTGCTACGACGCTTGCGACATGACGACACCGTTCGGTGGATACAAGCAGTCCGGCAACGGCCGGGACAAGTCGCTGCATGCCCTCGACGAGTACACCGAGTTGAAGACGACCTGGGTGAGGCTCTGACCTATGAATGCCCTTAACCCCATGTCGGACCAATGACGATGAGAATACTTATTGCAGAAGGAAACATGCATGCCTCCAGACAGAGATCCAGGGAGATCGGAGGCTCTACACCCGGCGAAGGCTATGGAGATGTCATCACGGCGCTTTGTCCGTCGATTGAGATCGACATCTACAATCTGCCGGATGCCGGCGAGAAACCGCCGAAACCGATCGATGTATATGATGGCATCGTGTTAACCGGTTCGTCGCTGACGATCTATGAGGATCGTCCGGAGGTCCGCCGCCAGATAGAGTTTGCGCAAGAGGTGTTCGCATGTGGCGTCCCCTTCTTCGGATCATGCTGGGGACTTCAGGTTGCGACTGTTGCCGCTGGCGGTGAGGTTCTTCGAAATCAGCGTGGCCGGGAGGTGGGCTTCGCCAGAGCTATTCGCCTGACCTCCGAGGGGATTAGCCATCCGCTGCACGATGGAAGACCCGTCACCTTCGATGCGCCGGCAGTGCATGCGGATCATGTGACGCGCCCGGCCGATGGCACTATCGTTACGGCGTCAAATAGCGTCAGTGATGTTCAGGCGGCTGAGATATCCTACAAGAACGGCACTTTCTGGGGAGTGCAATACCACCCTGAATTTTCGCTGAAGGATATCGCAGACGTTCTCGTCCGATACGCTCCGGTGATCGTTGATGAGGAAAAGTTCTTCGAGGATCCGCAGCAACTCGCCGCCTATGCAGGCAACTTGCGACTGCTTCATGACGATCGGGAACGGCGTTCGATTTCTTGGCAATACGCAATCGGCAAGGACCTGCTTGATGACCGCGTGCGGTTAACGGAGATCGCCAACTGGTTAAGGGTCAAAGTTGGGGCCGCCGTTCATTAAGTCATCGCACACTCTCGGTTTCGAACATAGGCTACTACGCGGTGTTACGATGCGAGATGTCCACGAGTACACACAAGTTCTGTCACGGAAGAATCTGATGAACAATAACTTCTTGCAGGCGGTGATGTGCCGCGCGGCACCAACTTTCCTGTTTCTCAACGGATTAAGTTCCCCGCCCCCTGGGCCAACTTGCCTGTCGTCTGAACGGCGACAGGCGCTTTCTTCCGCGGGCAGTCGCAGACCGGTGGGATGCGGGCGCATTTTTGCCCGCTGGCTACGAAGCTTTGCGACGTAGGCTAGATAATAGCTGAGAATGCCAGTGGCAACCGCTGTAAGTCCCTACGGTCTCCGAGACCACATGTTCATTAAGTCATTGAGGAGTCCGACTTGCCCATATCCAAGATCCTAGTCGCCAATCGATCCGAAATTGCCATTCGCGTGTTCCGCGCGGCCAATGAACTTGGCTTGAAGACGGTTGCGATATGGGCGGAAGAGGACAAACTGTCCCTCCATCGATTCAAGGCAGACGAGAGTTATCAGGTCGGTCGCGGTTCGCATCTCGCCCGTGAACTCGGGCCGATCGAGAGCTATCTGTCGATCGACGAGGTAATCCGGGTTGCGAAGCTCTCCGGAGCCGACGCGATCCACCCGGGCTACGGCCTGCTCTCCGAGAGTCCCGAGTTTGTCGATGCCTGCAACGACGCAGGCATTACTTTTATCGGGCCGCGCGCGGAAACCATGCGCCAGCTCGGCAACAAGGTGGCGGCGCGCAACCTTGCGATCTCGGTCGGGGTTCCGGTCGTTCCGGCCACTGAGCCGCTGCCCGACGACATGGTGGAAGTCGCGCGCATGGCCGAGGAGATCGGCTATCCGGTGATGCTCAAGGCATCCTGGGGCGGCGGCGGCCGCGGCATGCGTGCGATCCGTGACCCGAAGGACCTGGCCCGCGAAGTCACCGAGGCGAAGCGCGAAGCGATGGCGGCGTTCGGCAAGGACGAGGTCTATCTCGAGAAGCTGGTCGAGAAGGCCCGCCACGTCGAGAGCCAGATCCTCGGTGACATGCACGGCAAAGTGGTCCATCTCTTCGAGCGCGACTGCTCAATCCAGCGCCGCAACCAGAAGGTCGTCGAACGCGCTCCCGCTCCCTATCTCAGCGAGGCACAGCGGCAGGAGCTCGCCTCCTACTCGCTGAAGATCGCCCAGGCCACGAACTATGTGGGTGCCGGCACCGTCGAATACCTGATGGATGCCGACAGCGGTAAGTTCTACTTCATCGAGGTCAACCCGCGCATCCAGGTCGAGCACACGGTCACCGAAGTCGTGACCGGCATCGACATCGTCAAGGCGCAGATCCACATCCTCGACGGACATGCGATCGGTACGGCGGAATCCGGCGTTCCGGCCCAGTCGGACATCCGGCTGAACGGCCATGCGCTGCAGTGCCGCATCACCACCGAGGACCCCGAGCACAACTTCATCCCGGACTACGGCCGCATCACCGCCTATCGTGGTGCGACAGGCTTCGGCATCCGCCTCGACGGCGGCACGGCCTATTCGGGCGCAGTCATCACCCGTTACTACGATCCGCTGCTCGAAAAGGTCACGGCCTGGGCGCCGACGCCGCAGGAGGCGATCCAGCGCATGGACCGTGCGCTGCGCGAATTCCGTATCCGCGGCGTGGCGACCAACCTCACCTTCCTCGAGGCGATCATCGGTCACCCGAAATTCCGCGACAACAGCTACACCACCCGGTTCATCGACTCGACGCCTGAGCTTTTCGCCCAGGTGAAGCGCCAGGACCGTGCAACGAAGCTCCTGACCTATCTTGCCGACGTGACCGTCAACGGGCATCCGGAAGCCAAGGGTCGCCCGCGTCCGCCCGAGGACGCGGCCGAGCCCGTCGTACCCTACATCGACGCGCCGATCCCGGACGGTACCAAGCAGCTGCTCGACAAGCTCGGCCCGGTCAAATTCGCCGAATGGATGCGCAATGAGACCCGCGTGCTCGTTACCGACACGACGATGCGCGATGGCCATCAGTCGCTGCTGGCGACCCGCATGCGCACCTATGACATCGCGCGTGCCGCAGGTGCCTACGCGCGGGCCCTGCCGAACCTCCTTTCGCTCGAATGCTGGGGCGGTGCGACCTTCGACGTATCCATGCGCTTCCTGACGGAGGACCCGTGGGAGCGTCTCGCGCTCGTGCGCGAGGGTGCGCCGAACCTGCTGCTGCAAATGCTGCTGCGCGGGGCGAACGGCGTCGGTTACAAGAACTATTCCGACAACGTCGTGAAGTATTTCGTGCGCCAGGCCGCAGCCGGCGGCATCGATCTTTTCCGCGTGTTCGACTGCCTGAACTGGGTCGAGAACATGCGCGTCTCGATGGATGCCGTGGCGGAGGAGAACAAGCTCTGCGAGGCAGCCATCTGCTATACGGGTGACATCCTCAATTCCGCCCGGCCGAAATACGATCTCAAGTACTATACCGCGCTGGCGGCCGAACTGGAAAAGGCCGGTGCGCATATCATCGCGGTCAAGGACATGGCCGGCCTCCTGAAGCCCGCTGCGGCGCGGATCCTGTTCAAGGCGCTCCGCGAAGCGACCAGCCTGCCGATCCATTTCCACACGCACGACACCTCGGGCATTTCGGCCGCGACCGTTCTTGCCGCCGTCGAGGCGGGCGTCGATGCGGTCGATGCGGCGATGGACAGCCTGTCGGGCAATACCTCGCAGCCGTGTCTTGGCTCGATCGTCGAGGCGCTGCGCGGTTCGGAACGCGATCCGGGTCTCGACCCCTACTGGATCCGTCGCCTGTCGTTCTACTGGGAGGCCGTGCGCAACCAGTATGCCGCCTTCGAAAGTGACCTCAAGGGGCCGGCTTCCGAAGTCTACCTGCACGAAATGCCGGGCGGCCAGTTCACCAATCTCAAGGAGCAGGCCCGTTCGCTCGGGCTGGAGACCCGCTGGCACGAAGTGGCCCAGGCCTATGCCGATGCAAACCAGATGTTCGGCGACATCGTCAAGGTGACGCCGTCCTCCAAGGTGGTCGGCGACATGGCGCTGATGATGGTCAGCCAGGACCTGACGGTCGAAGACGTCGTCGATCCGGCCAAGGACGTGTCCTTCCCGGAATCGGTCGTCTCGATGCTCCGCGGCGATCTCGGCCAGCCCCCGATCGGATGGCCGGAGGGTCTGCAGAAGAAGGCGTTGAAGGGCGAACAGCCCTACACCGTGCGTCCGGGCTCGCTGCTCGAAGACACCGACCTCGAAGCCGAGCGCAAGGCGATCGAGGAGAAGCTCGACCGCAAGATCAGCGACATCGAGCTCGCTTCCTACCTGATGTATCCGAAGGTCTTCACCGACTATGCGCTGGCCGCCGACACCTACGGTCCGGTCTCCGTGCTGCCGACGCCCTACTACTTCTACGGTCTGCCGGCCGGCGAGGAACTGTTCGTCGATCTCGAAAAGGGCAAGACGCTTGTCGTCGTCAACCAGGCCATGGGTGCCACCGACGACAAGGGCATGGTGACGGTGTTCTTCGAACTCAACGGCCAGCCGCGCCGCATCAAGGTCCCGGATCGCGCCCATGGTGCGGCCGGCAGCGCGGCACGCCGCAAGGCCGATCCGGCGAATGCCGGTCATGTCGGCGCGCCGATGCCGGGCGTCATCTCGACCGTGGCCGTGGCTGCGGGCCAGTCGGTCAAGGCCGGTGACGTGCTGCTGTCGATCGAGGCGATGAAGATGGAGACGGCGCTGCACGCCGACCGCGACGGTACGATCTCGGAAGTGCTGGTCAAGGCCGGCGACCAGATCGACGCGAAGGACCTGCTTGTTTCTTGGAGTTGAGGCGATCGGAGACAGACGGCATACCCGTGCTTCTGCGACTCGTATCCCTTCAGCGCGGAATCACGCTCTACGGTGCGGCTATCCAAGACGTGTTTCCTCCAGACATTGTCGCGGTTCCGATCTCCGATCCTCACGCGAGTTTTGAGATCAGCGTTGCGTGGGACGCTCGCCGCCATGTACCGATGATTAGGCAGTTCGTGAGCGCTGTAGTCGAATTCTGCTCAAATGGCGGACGCCGTACTCCAACTGATACGTCGGGCAGATAGACCGGGTTGTGACCAGCTCTGTCAGCGAGCTCTGACATCACGCATTTTCTGCTTGTCATAGTCAGCAGCATCCAATGGTGACCTGCCCGCACTACACTTTTGTCGTGCCAAAGGAGGCCCTTCGAGAAGTTGCCTGGGCGGGTCTCCAGAATTCAACGTCGGTTTCGATCTTGGCTTGCCAATACATTGCGGATTGAGAAACTGGAATGAATCCGCTGGACGCCGGGCAACTTCGATAGGATTTCTTTATGAATGCCTTCAAACTCGCCCGCATTCGCGACGTCCACCCGAAGAAAGTAGTCCGAGCCGCCAGTCATCAAATAACATTCGCGGACCTCTGGGTGCTTTCGGACGGCAGCTTCGAAGCGATCCAAATAGTCTTCGGTCTGCTTTTCTAGAGTGATGTTGATGATGACGGCGATTGTAGCCTCTGCGTTCGACGCATCGACTAGTGTCGTGTAGCCGCGGATGATCCCGGCATGTTCCAAGTTTTTTATTCGTCTCAAGCACGCGGAGGGGGAAAGCCCCACTTCGGCAGCGAGATCGACATTGCTCATGCGAGCGTTCAGTCGAAGGAACCGCAAAATGTTTCGGTCGATCGCGTCGATTGAGGACATTGCAGAATATTCCAAAAACTCGCTGATAATTGCGAAATATGGACAAATAGGCAATAAAATACTGCACAGTGGCAGGAAATTTGTCAATCGTTTCAATAGACTTCTGGAAACGAGGGCAAGGCATGAACAGTGTGATTCCGCACTTCTGTATTCGCGAGATGACGAGTGCAGTTGGAGCATCCGGCTATCTTACCATCGATCTCGGCGGCCTCCGCCGTAACTACGAGAAGCTTTCCGCCTCGGTTTCCCCGGCGAAGGCGGCCGCAGTGATCAAGGCCGACGCCTACGGACTAGGCGCCACGAAAGTCGCAGCCACGCTTTTTGCCGCCGGCTGCCGGCATTTCTTCGTCGCTCACTTCTGCGAGGCGACCGAGATCAAGCCACACCTTTCCGAGGAAGCCCGCATCTTTGTCCTCAACGGTCTTCAGCCGGGCAACGAACCACCAGCTGCGGAGGCCGGCATCATTCCGGTGCTGAACTCGATGGAACAGCTGCACCGATGGACCGCGACCGCACGCGCGCTCAGTCATCGTCTGCCCGCCGTACTGCAATTCGACACCGGCATGTCGCGGCTGGGCTTTCCGCCGGAAGAACGCGCCCTTCTGGCCGAAGAACTGCGTAACAATCAGGACATCGAAATCCTGTTTATCATGAGCCATCTGGCCTCGGCCGACGACGCAGATAGCCAGCAGAACGGCGACCAGCTCTCGGAAATGCGCCAGATCGCTGAAGAGTTTCCTGCATTCAGCGTCTGCTTTGCCAATTCAGGCGGTGTCTTCCTCGGCAGCGAATATCACGGCACGCTCGTTCGCCCTGGTATCGTCCTTTATGGCGGCGCGCCGAACAACGGCGGAACCAATTCGATGGAACCAGTTGTCCGCCTCGACGTGGCGGTGATCCAGACCCGGACCGTTCCCGCCGAGGCTCGGGTCGGCTATGGCGCAACACATGTCACCAAGACCGAGGCACGGCTTGCGACGCTTGCTGCCGGCTATGCCGACGGGCTGCCGCGCAGCCTCAGCGATCGCGGCGCCGTCTACTACAATGGCGTGCGCCTGCCGATCGTCGGCCGCGTATCGATGGACAGCATAACGATCGATATTTCCGCCCTGCCCGCCGGCACGCTTTCACTGGGCAGCCTGGTCGAAGTCATCGGCCCGAGCCAGACGCTGGAGATGCTGGCGGCAGACGCCGGAACGATCTCCTACGAAATGCTGACCAGTCTCGGCCATCGCTACCGTCGCCAATACCGCTAACAATTCTCTTCCGTCATTGAGGCATTCATGAAAGTCATCGTACTTGGCGCCGGCGTAGTCGGCGTGACGTCCGCCTATCAGCTCGCGAAGGCCGGACATGAGGTCATCGTCGTTGACCGCCAGCTCGGCCCGGCACTCGAAACAAGCTTCGCCAATGCCGGCGAAGTATCGTTCGGCTATTGCTCCCCCTGGGCCGCACCCGGTATTCCGCTGAAAGCCATGAAGTGGCTGTTCATGGAACACGCGCCGCTGATCCTGCGTCCGAAACTCGACATGGCCATGCTGTCGTGGATGTTCAAGATGCTGGCGAACTGCACCACGGAGCGCTACGCGATCAACAAGAGCCGCATGCTCCGCCTCGCCGACTACAGCCGGACGGCTCTTGCCGCCGTGCGCGAGGAAACGGGCCTTGCCTATGACGAGCGCATGCAGGGAACGCTGCAGCTTTTCCGCACGCAGGACCAGCTCGACGCTTCCGCCAAGGACGTGAAGGCGCTTGCCGCAGACGGCATCCCATATGAAGTTCTGGATCCGGATGGCTGCATTCGGGTTGAACCGGCTCTCCGGCACGTCCGCGAAAAGATCGTCGGGGGTCTGCTGACGCCAAAGGACGAAACAGGAGACTGCTTCAAGTTCACCAATGCGCTGGCCGAAAAGGCCGCGGCACTTGGCGTCTGGTTCCGGTATGGCACCACCGTCAAGGGCTTCGACATCGAAAGCGGCCGCGTACGTGGCATCGTGACGGACGGAGCGCCGGTGCACGGCGATGCCGTGGTCGTGGCGCTCGGGAGCTATTCGCCGTTGCTGCTCAAGCAGGTCGGCATCAAGCTACCGGTCTATCCGGTCAAGGGTTACTCCCTGACGATCCCGATCACGGATGCCACCCGCGCACCGGAATCGACCGTCATGGACGAAACCTATAAGATCGCCATCACCCGCCTCGGCGACCGCATCCGCGTCGGCGGTATGGCCGAAATCTCAGGCTATACCAACGACCTCGGTGCTACCCGCCGCCGCACGCTCGAGCATTCCGTAACCGATCTCTTCCCCGGTGGGGACGTGTCCCAGGCGCTCTTCTGGTCCGGTCTTCGTCCAATGACGCCGGATGGCACACCCGTTATCGGTCCGACAAAAGTCCAGGGACTGTTCCTCAACGCTGGCCACGGCACGCTCGGCTGGACGATGAGCTGCGGCTCCGCCCGCGTCATCAGCGATCTGGTCAGCGGCCGCAAGGCTGAAATCGATGCAACCGACCTCGCGATCAGCCGCTACGCCTGATTCATCGTCATTCAAACCTTACAAACGCAGGAGACGCAAATGCTGACTGAAATCTCTACAACTGATGCTCCCGGTGCCGTTGGCCCATTCTCGCAGGCAATCAGGGTTGGAAATCTCCTGTTTGTCTCGGGTCAGCTTCCAATCGATCCTTCGACCGGTGAATTCAAATCCGATGACCCAGTTGTTCAGGCAGAGCAGTGCCTTCGCAATATCGAAGCGATTGCAAAGGCCGCCGGAACGGATCTGGCAGCGACAGTAAAGACGACAGTTCTCCTTACCGACATAGGACAATTCGCAGACGTGAATCGTGTCTATTCCACCTTCTTCAGGAAGCCGTATCCCGCTAGAGCATGCTATGAAGTCGCAGCCCTGCCGAAGGGTGCTAAGGTTGAGATCGAAGCAGTCCTTGCTCTGCCGTAAGGCACTAGCCAAGATTTGCCAAATCACGATCGGCAACGTTCCAATTCACGCTTGTGTCACCTGTATAATAAGTTGACGCAAGCGATGCGCAATCCGGTTTGAAGCTTCCCCTGTATCTGTCCTGCGTCGCGTGCCTTCTGGCCTGCCAGACTTTCACTGTTCCATCGGAATAGTACGACCGGGATTCATGATTCCGTTGGGATCGATCAGTTCTCGAATGGACTGCATCAGTTTGATTTCGGATCCGTTTCGGCTGTACCGGAGCCACGGCAGCTTGTCGGACCCGATCCCATGTTCTGCAGAAACCGAGCCCCCCAGCTCTCGAACGGCTCCATAGACGGCAATCTCGATCTCTTGATCGAGGTCAGATTCAGCGCTGCTCACGGACAAGTGCAGTTTCCATCTCCCAAATGACCGAACCACAAGGTTTCGCGCTTTGGCCCGAGTACGCTGCTGATCGTTCTCACCAACGTCTCCGTCTCGCTCACGCCAATGCTGATATCGAAACCGTGAAGTGTTGGAAAGTAACGGAAGAGTTCCGTATTGGCCTCGCGCAGAGCCCAGAAGTCGTTCGCTTGAGATTCGGATTGGGCGACCACCCTATCAAGAATCACTCCTCGCTCTGCCATTGCCTTCAGACCGGCAAGAAGTGCGTTGGACAGCGCAGTCCCCTCCCATCCGCGGGTTTTACCAGAAGGACGAGTTGGTCGTTGACCGGGATCTTTTGCAAGGGATCAAGACCTGTCACTTGCTTAGCGAATCTCCAATAGTCTGGCCACATCCCCTCGATAGCGGCGAGACCTTTCTTGCGCTCCAAAGATCGGAACACTTGGCGCGCAGCAGCAACATCTTGAACCAACAGCAAGGCGACAGCTCTTGCCGGTTCCAATTCGACCAGGCGGAGAACCGCTCGGGTAATGATGCCGAGCATCGAGCGCTTCTACAATCCGAAGCGACGCCATTCGACACTGGGCTATCTCAGCCCGATGGAATTTGAAAACAAGGTCGGATTAGTGCCGCTGTCCGCCGTTTCGCAAAATCCGCCGGATAACCAGCCGACCTTCATCACTCTCAATCACTTGGTGTCCATCTCCGTTAGGTGGACACTTCATGCAGCACGGCACTCAAGGACAAAAGGTGCACGGAAATTCGCGCTTATGATCAATTCCTGTATGAGCTAGGAAACACCATGTCCTGATCGACCACGACGTTGAACTTGTATCCGGGCCGGATCTCCAGCGTGGGCTGAACATTGAGGTTCCGGCTGATCGTCTGCTCGGCGACGCGCCCGAAGCTTTCCGCAAAATTCCGCCTTGCGGCATCCGAGGCCGTCTCTTGTGTCGCCAGGGTCGAGCTTTCAGGCATCGAGGCATCGATGCCTGTCCCGATCAGCGCGATTAGCACCGCCGAACCGAAAGTTCGGAAGTAATGGTTGTTCACCTTGTCATGGAAGCCGCCATATCCCTCGGCATCCGTGCCGGCCATGCCGCCGATTTGCAGTGTTGAGCCGTTCGGGAAGATCAGGTCAGTCCAGACAACCAGAACGCGGCTTTGCCCGAACGAAACCTTGCTGTCATATCGGCCGAACAGTTTGGCGCCTTGCGGGATCAGCAGCCGGTGGCCGGTGGCGCTGTCATAGACGTTCTGGCTGACCTGCGCCGTGATGCGGCCCGGAAGGTCCGAATTGACGCCCGTGATCAGCGTCGCCGGGATCACCGAACCGCGCTTCAGCTCAAAGAGCGATTGTTGCGGCACGACGCGATTGGGCAGATAGCCGAGCTCCTTGAGATCGCTGTTGAAGAAATCGTCTTTCGAGCGTTGGCCATTCTGATCGGCGTCCTGGCCGGTCAGGCCGTTCTGGAGTGCTGCGGCATAAAGGTCGGGCAAGGCGGCGCTGGTGTTCGACGCCACTGTGCTCTTGTCGGCCGAAGTTTGGTCGCTTGATTTCGCATTCGCCTCCAGCTTGCCGCGATCAATGGCGATCGGCGCATCGTAGGCGGCGTCGCTCGCCTGCAGCCGCGCCATGCGCTGGCGTTGCCGCTCGCGCAGATACTGCTCCTGTTGTTCACGCTGCAGACGCGCCCGCCAGACGGAATCCGGTTCGAGTTCCTGCGTCTTTCGTGTCTCTTCCCTGCTCGCCGGTTGCGCGACAAAAGGATTGGCGGATTGATCGTCTTGTCTCTCGACCGGCGTCGGCTGGTAGGTCACCTGCTGTTCGGGATCGCCGATGATGCCGTCTGTGACACCGCGCTTGATCTGATCGGCGAAGGTCGAGGCGGGCGTTCCGGTGCTGGTCTCCAGGCTATCGTCCTTGTTGAAGAACAGCCCGCGTGTGGAAAGCCCGTAGAAGATGATGCCGAGGAAGGCGGTCACCAGCACGATCACGACGACGATCGGCAGACGATTGATCCGGCGCATGCCGGCTTGCGTCTGCTCGTTGGCGGCGGCGCCAAGTTTGAGGGACTGTACCATGGTATCCTCCCCTCACCCGCGTTTCAGGAGCGACAGCGCGCTTGCCGGCGCCGCCCCGTTGGCCGTTACAGCATAGGCGCGTCCGAGTTCGACCGTGCCGGTCGAGAGCCGGGCGAGGACCTGTCCCTCGAAGGGCACGACCACATAGGCGAGCGGAATGACCTTTGTGCCTTGATCCCTCTTCTGGTCGGTGACGACGGCATAGCCCCAGCCTTTCAGCGCCGCTTCGAGCGCCTGTCCGAAGGGCGAGCCATCGGGCTTCAGTACAATCGTCGCCTTGCCCTGTCCGATCTGTTCGGCGAGCCGGCTAACCATGTCGCCGGCAATCGCACTCGCCGCCGGACCGGAGATGTCCGGCGGCGCGCCGCTTTCCAGTAGCCCGCCCATCCCAGGCGACTGGCATCCGGAAAGGAGGAGGGCGAGGGTGCAAGCCGCGGCAAGGCTGCGGAGCGGGCGGGGAAAGAGGATGCGCATCACCGCCCTCCCCGTCTGATCGTGACCTTCTGCTGTTTCCAGCCGACACCCGAGACCAGCACGGCGCGGTCGACATTGTAGTCGACGATCATCATGTCGTTCTTCATCCGGTAGTTGACGATCCGGTTCTGCCCACCGGAAACGACGAACAGCACCGGCGCATCCTCACCCGAAATCCGGCGCGGGAACTGAATATAGGTCTTCTCGCCGTCGCTATAGACGCGCGTCGGCCGCCAGCCGGCGCTGCCCGAGACGGAATAGGCAAAACTCAGGCGTTCTGCGGGAACGCCGGCGCCAGGAAGTGTGCTCGCCTCAAGCCGCGCATTGATGTCTGCGAGTTTGGCCGACACGTCCTCGGGATATTCGAAGCCGACGCGCGCCATATACTGGGTCGGATGGGACTTGAGCTGGATATGGTAGGTGCGCCGTGAGGTCGTCACCACCATGGAGGTGACAAGGCCCGGCTCCGACGGCTTGACGATCAGATGGATCGCCTGTCCGCCGGCAGTCCCCGATGTCGCCGGCTCGACTTTCCAGCGCACCGTGTCGCCGACGAGCACGTCGCGCACCACCTCGCCCGGCTGCAGCTCGATGTCGCAGACCTGCAAGGGCGAGCAGACGACAGAGGGCTGGACCTCGCCATAGAGGAAGACGACCTTGCCGTCGTCGCCCCTGGTCACCAGGCCGCGGTGGCCCCGCCACTTGCCGGAAATGTCGATCCCCTTCGCTTCGTTTGCGGAGACGTCAGCGGCAACCGCGGCCGGGGATATGGCGGCAGCCAGGATCAGGCCGCTTGCGAGCGCAAGCATCGGCCCGGCGCGGCGGATGGTCGTTGTCATATTCATGGTGGGCCGGCCTTTCAAAGCTGTGCAGTCCAGTCGAAGTCGCGGAGATAAAGACCGATCGGGTTAAGGCGGATGACGGCCTCGTCCTGTGGCGGGGTGAGCGTCACGGTGGCAATGCCGCGAAAGCGGCGTTGGGCCGTTTCCTTGCCCTTCCGGTCGCGCTCGAATTCCGTCCAGTCGATCTGGTAGGACTGGTTCGAGAGCGCCACGACATTGTTGACCTCGATGGCGACCGTTGCGGTTTTCGCCTTTTCGAAGGGCGAGTTCGACCGGAACCAGGCATTGATCTTCTCGGTCGCCGGATCGGAGGTTCGAAGCAGCGCATAGGTCCGGTCGATATAGCGCTTCTGGACGACGGCGTCGGGGGTCACGGACCGGAAGTTCGACGCGAAGCCGGCCAGGGTGGCGCGTACCACGCGCGGGTCGGCATACTCGATCTGTTGCGGCAAACCGGCGGTGACCGCCGAGCCGAGCTTGTCGACCTCGACGATATAGGGGACGAGCTTGACCTCGGTGCTCTGATAAAGCGCATAGGAAAAGCCGATCACTGCCATGACCATGCCGGTGATGCCGACGATGCGCCATGAAGACGCCGCCTTCACATAGGAGCCGTAGCGCTCGTTCCATTCGTTGCGGGCGGCAAGATAGGGGTTATCGGGCGGAATGCGGTGAGACATGCGGGCGTCGGCTTTCGATCAGGTGTTTTCATGGAGGGGCGGCGGCGATGTCACCGGCTTGCCGGGTTTCTTCGCATTATCGAGCTTGGCGTTGGCAAGACCGAGCAATGAGCCGGCGTAAGCGCCGGGTGACGCGATCGTCTTTTCCTTCGCCGCCGATCCGACGGCGCCAGCTGCCCCACCGATACCGGCTTCCATTCCCTTCAGCGCCGCGCCAGCAAGCGAGGCTCCACCGGCTCTTGCAGCCCCCGCTGCCTGGTAACCCCTGTTTGCCGCCCCGGCAGTGAGGAAGGCAGCGCCTGCTGCAAACGAGGCCGCCTGGCCGCCGTGGCGGATCGTCTCCATGCCGCCGGAGACCGACGCGCCCTGCACGACGCCCTGGATGATCGGCGGCACATACATGGCGATGACGAACACCACCACGGAAATGCCGGCGATCGCGAGCGTCGTGATGAAATGGTCGGAGGTCGCGGTCGGGGCTTCGGCCAGACCCAGCAGGATGTCGGAACCGATCTTGGCGATCATCACCAGCGCCATCAGCTTCATGCCGACGCTGAAGGCATAGACGAGATAGCGGATCGCGAAATCCTTCGTGTAGGACGAACCGCCAAGCCCGAGCATGATCATGCCGGCAAGCAGGCCGATATACATTTCCACCATGACGGCGACGAAGATCGCCGCGACAAGCGAGAAGGAGACGACGACCACGATCATGGCGAAGACGGCGGCGATCGCCAGCGCGTTGTCCTCGAAGACGCCGAACTTCGCCTGTTCCGACATTTTTGAGGCGACACGAATGCCGGCGTCGAAGATATTCGCAGGTGAGGCCGACCCGCCGCCGGCGCCGATCTGATAGAGGCTGTCGACGATTGCCCTGCCGAGCGCCGGACCCTGATCAAGGATGAAGGCGAAAAGCCCGATGAACAGGATCCGGCGGACGAGTTCCGCGAACCAGGCGTCGAGCGAGGCGGCATTGATGGCAAGCCAGACGGCGGCAATCCCGACCTCGATGCCGGCGAGAATCCAGAACAGCGATCGCGCCGCGTTCATGATGGTCGTTTCCCAGCCCTTGGCTGCGGCCGAAACCTGGTTCTCAAGGGTGGTGAGGACCGCACCCTGCTGCGCAAGGGCCGGTGCGCTCGCCAGCAGCACAAAGCCGATGGCGACAAAGACGAGTTCGAGTTTGCGGGAGGGGTGGACGATCATCATCGGGGTTTCATCTCCTGTCCGCCTCGCACGTCGCGCTCTGGATCGCCGCTGAAGAATTTTTCCCGATACTGTCGACGCTCGGCGTCGGAGACGGGATGCGTGGCCGATGCGCTGGCGCCGGCACCGACGCCAGACTGGACGACGGCCTGAGGCTGGATCAGTATCCAGCTCAATCCGGCGCCAAGCGCGACAATGGCCGCGAAGGCAAGGGCAATGATCAGACGCGGGCTCACCAGCGCGGCTCCATCGTCTGGCCGCCGCGGATATCGGTCTCGGGTGCGTTGAAGAACTGTTCGCGCCGGGCCTGGGCCAAGTCCTTTTGCGCCTGTTCCGACTGATACCAGGTCCCCATCATGGTCATCTGTTGCGAGACGAGGCCCCGCAGCTTCTGCATCTGCGCCACCTGTTGGGTGGCGATCTCGTGGCCCACCTGGAGCGCCTTCATCTGGCCGTCGGCGCTTTCCGCCATGGAGCGCAGCGACGACATCGTGCTCTCTTCGCTGGAGAACTGCTCGGCCGTCAGATTGGCGGCCTTCAGCGTGCCGGCGATCGTGTCCCGGTTGGTGTCGGACCAGGACTGATAGGTGGTGGAAAAACTCGCCTGATTGGGCAGGCTGCTCTTCATCTCGGCATAGCTCTGGAACCGCTGCTTGAGCGTATCGTCTATATTGCCCATCGAAAAGGCTATCCCCTGCCCCTGCCCGACGATGCTCTGAAGCCGGTTGAGATCGCCTTCGACCTCGCCCCAGACATGGGCCGGCAGCTGCGCGGTGTTCTGCAGCATGTTCTCGTAGATCCTCAGCTGGTTCTGGATTTGCTCGGCCAGTTGGTTGATCTGGGTTATCTGGTTGTTGACCTGCTCGGCCGACTTGCCGACCAGTGAGACAAGCTCGGCATTGTTGGCAAGCTGGGTGAACTCTGTCGCCTCGCCGGTGACGCCACCCGCCCGGACCGGGCCGGGCATCGATACCGACGCGACCGCCGCCATCGCTAAGGCGGCAATGGTGGTGCGCCGATCAGGCCCCATGAAGATATGTTTGCGCATTGGCGATCCCCCTCTGCTGAAGCCAGTGAAGGGGCCAGTCGGCCCCGTGTTCGAGGCGAAGCGCACGGATGCGCTTCAGGTCTTCCTTTCCGGACGCGCCGACGAAGGAGAGCGCCACCGGACCGAGCGCCATGTCGAAGAGCCGGCGTCCGTCGGGTGACGAGACGTAATATTCGCGCTTCGGAAGGGCCGTTGCGACGATCTCGATCTGCCGTTCGTTGAAGCCGATCCGCTCGTAGAATTCCCGCGTGCCGGGCTCCCGCGCCGCCCCGTTCGGCAGGCAGATCTTGGTCGGGCAGCTTTCCTTCAGCACATCGATGATGCCGGAGCGTTCCGCATCCGAGATCGACTGGGTGGCGAGCACCACCGCGCAATTGGCTTTGCGCAGCACCTTCAGCCATTCGCGGATCTTGTCGCGGAAGAGCGGATGGCCGAGCATCAGCCATGCCTCGTCGAGGATGATGAGGCTAGGGTTCCCCGTCAGCCGCTTCTCGACCCGGCGGAAGAGATAGGTGAGCACCGGCACGAGATTGCGCTCGCCCATGTTCATCAGCTCTTCCACCTCGAAGCACTGGAAGGCGCCGAGCGTCAGGCCGTCTTCTTCCGCGTCGAGCAACTGGCCCATCGGCCCATCGACGGTGTAGTGATGCAGCGCGTCCTTGATCTCGCGCATCTGCACGCCGCTCACGAAATCCGAGAGCGAGCGGCCGCGCGAACTTGCCATCAATCCGATCTGCCGCGAGATCGCATTGCGATGATCCGGCGTCACCGTGACCCCCTGCAAGGCGACCAGCGTCTCCAGCCATTCGGCCGCCCAGGCGCGATCGCCATCGGTCGCGAGCTCTGCGAGCGGGCAAAAGGCGAGGCTCGAGGAAGCCCCCTCCCCTTCCATGCCCTGGTCGCCGCCGATCTCATAGTGGTCGCCACCGACGGACCAGGTAAGCGGCAGCATTGAGCGGCCCTTGTCGAAGGCGAAGACCTGGGCGCCGGCATAGCGGCGGAACTGCGCCGCGATCAGCGCCAGCAGCGTCGACTTGCCCGAACCCGTCGGGCCGAAGACCAGCGTATGGCCGACATCGTCGACATGCAGGTTCAGCCGGAACGGGGTCGAGCCGGAGGCGACCTGCATCAGCGGCGGCGAACCCGTCGGATAGAAGGGGCATGGGGCAACCGGACTGCCCGACCAGACCGAGTTCAGCGGCACCAGATCGGCGAGATTGCGGGTGTTGATCAGCGGCTCACGGATATTGGCGTAGGAGACGCCTGGCAGACTGCCGAGAAAGGCATCCGTCGCATTGAGCGTCTCGATCCGGGCGCCGAACCCTTCCGCCTGGATCAGGCGGCGGATAGCTTCACACTTTTCCTGTAGGCGCCGCTGTTCGTCGTCGAAAAGGACGATGACAGGCGTGTAGTAACCATAGGCGGTCAGCTGGGAGGCTGCTTCCGCGATCGCGTCTTCCGTCTCGGCCACCATCAGCATGGCGTCCTGGTCGAGCGAGCGGCTTTGCGTCTGGAACAACTGATCGAAGAAGGGCCGAACCTTCTGCTGCCACTTCTTGCGGGTGCGCTCGAGCCGGGCTCGCGCTTCCTGTTCGTCGAGAAAGACGAAGCGGGACGACCAGCGATAGGTGAGCGGCATCAGATCGAGGGCATTCAATATACCCGGCCAGCTTTCCGCCGGCAGTCCGTCGATCGCCACGACGCCGAGAAACCGGTTCTCGACGGTCGGGGTCAGGCCGTGCTGCAACTCGGCCGTCACCAGCCAATCGAGATACATCGGAATTTCGGGCAAGCGGATCGGATGGCTCTCGCCGGTGATAGAGAAGCGGACGAACTGGAAGAGATCGTCGTAACGCGCCGTTCGCAAGCCACCGCGCTCCCCGGCCTCCTGGGTGAGCATGCGGCGGATGGAAACGACATTGGTGAGATACTGTTCGACTTCGCGGATCGAGCTCGAAAACGCGTCCAGTGCTCCGTCGGCATAGGTCGTCGATCGGCTTGCCGGATCGGAATAGACGTAACGCGTCAGCCCGGAGCGCCGCGGTTCGGGCGGTCGCCAGGTCAGGATCAGCGCATGCCGGCTCTCGAAATGTCCCTTCTCCCGTTCGAAATGCGCCCGCCGCTCCGCATCGATCGCGCGCGTCACCACATCGGGGAAATGGCAGTCCTCCTCGGCCGCATAGTCGGTCGTCGGCACGCGCACGGCCTCTACCTGGATCATCCAGCCGGAGCCGAGACGAGCGAGGATCGTATTGATCTGTCGGCTAACCTCGTTTCGCTCGGCATTGGTCGAGCTTTCGCTGTCCGGCCCCGCGAAATACCAGCCGGCCATCAGGCTGCCGTCCTTCAAGAGCATGACGCCATTGTCGACGAGCCCGGCATAGGGCAGGAGATCGGAAAACGAGGGTCCGGACGGACGGAAAGGCTTCAAAGCTACCATGATCGCGACCTCAATAGCGCCGCCACGGCGTTGACGTGGCGCGGTAGCAGGACCTGTAGGATATGTGCCGGAGATAAACCCGGCGCATCAGCGGATCGGCTTTCGCCATCATGCGAAGTCCTGCAATCGCCACGAGCCACAGCGCCATCCCGAAGATCGCCGCATACCATGTGAGCACCACGAAGATCAGGATCACGGCCGCAAGGGCGGAGAGCAGCACGAATTCACGATCGGCACCCATCAGGAGATTCGGGCGCGACAGGGCGCGGTGAATACGCGAGCGGACGAGGTTGGAACCGGTCTCAGCCATGAGCACCCTCCCCTTCCGGGCCGAGGAAGGCGATCCGCGTGGTTGGGCTCTCCGATGTCACCGGCTCAAGGCTGCCGATCGAAGCGCCGGTCGCTCCGAACAGGGCGACGATCTGGGTAGCCCCGAGCAGCACGCCGCCGACGAGCGCGATGTAGCAAAGGCGTCGCGCAAAATCGTTGAGCTCGCCGCCAAAGATCAGCATGCCGCCGGCAATCGCGACGGCGGCGAGCGCAATGAAGCCGGCGACCGGGCCGGTGATCGATTGCTGGATCTGCTGAAGCGGACCTTCCCACGGCAGACCGCCGCCGCCCGATGAGGCAAGCGCGGGCGAAACCAGCATCAGCGACAACAGGAAAACGGTAGAGCATGCGGTCAATGTATGATGACGCTTAGGCGGCATGGCTGTCCTCATCGATATGGGCGTAATGTTCGGTCTGATAGGTTGTGCCCCTGAATCCCTCGACATGGATCACGTCACGGACGCGTCGGCTTCGTCCGCTCCGCTCGACCGAGACGACGACATCGACCGCCTCGCCGATCACCTCGCGCATGGGCTGTTGGCTGGCTTCGGCCGTGAGCTGCTCGAGACGCCGCAACGCGGACATCGCCGTATTGGAGTGGACGGTGGTGACGCCGCCGGGATGCCCGGTGTTCCAGGCCTTGAGTAATGTCAGCGCCGCCCCGTCGCGCACCTCGCCGACGATGATCCTGTCGGGTCTGAGCCGCATTGTGCTCTTGAGGAGCCGCGCCATGTCGACACTGTCGCTGGTGTGCAGCAGGACCGCGTTCTCGGCTTTGCATTGGATCTCGGCGGTGTCCTCGAGGATCACCATGCGATCATCGGGCGCGGTCCTGACGATCTCGCCGATGACGGCGTTTGCAAGCGTCGTCTTGCCTGATCCGGTTCCGCCGGAGATCACGATGTTCATTCGTGAGGCAATTGCGTTTTTGAGAACCGAGGCCTGCGCCTCGGTCATGATCCCGCTCTTCACATAGTCCTCCAACGGGATCAGCCGTGACGCGCGACGGCGGATTGTAAATGTCGGCGCGGAAACGACGGGAGGCAACAGGCCCTCGAAACGATGGCCGCCGATCGGAAGCTCGCCGGAGATGATCGGCTGCTCGTGATCGGCCTCCGACTGCAGCGCATGCGCCACGCTCCCGATGACGACTTCGGCGGCCGCGGCCGTCATCTCGCCGGCCGGCGCAACCCCGTGGCCTAGCCTTTCGATGAACAGGCGCCCATCAGGGTTCAGCATGATCTCTACGACGCTCGCGTCGTCGAGGGCGACGCAAAGCTGGTCGCCGAGCGCGTCCTGGAGTTTGCGGACAAGCCGGGAATGAGAACGGAGCTGAGTCATGCCGCAGTCCTGGCCGGGGTGGCGCCCTTCCCGGAGAAGCCCAATCTGTAACCGGCCGGGCGGACGCGCTCGAAGCTGGCGGCGTCGGCCGGCAGGCTGCCTGCGACCGCCATTGTGTTGCCGATCGTCATGGGTTCGCCCAGTCGTGTCATCGGCCATCCGGCGCGTTTCAGGATGCGTTCGAAGCGCAGGTCGGTGGCGGTGACGATCTCGCTGTAGCCGTTTGCCATGGACCATTCGATGATGCCCGCAAACATCGATAGCGTCACGAGGTGCAGGTGTCCCCCTTCCCTCCCCGCCTCAAGCGACGTGTCGACGCAAAACCGCGAGCTCTCGATCATGCCCGAATGAGCCGCGAGACGACCCTCCTCCAGCAATTGGGGAAACGTGTCCTGCAGCATGGTGGGGCCGGTCGCGGGAAGGAGACGGGCGCAGCCGCAGACCGTGCCGGATTTGGTGGCGAGGATATAGGTGGGACGGAGATCGTCGTACTCGTCCCGTTCACCGTCGTCGGTGGTCGTCACCTCCCAGCCGAGTCGCGATTTGAAGACTTTTGCCCGAAGGCAATGCATCTCCCTGAGAAGGCCGGAATGCTGCTCGTGGAGGTCTGGTGTTACGGCAATCAAGCGCATGATCCACTCCGTGACAATCGATTTGCGCCCGATAGAAATCACCACGTTTCGGCGGTGGCTATGTGCAGATCTGCATATCGGTGATTCTACCGAATCGCGATTTAGTGACGCCGACGAGGTCTTCGGACGTGTGGATGAGACATGCAGATCTGCATTTCCGGAAGATCGTCGCTGATCGACTAGGTCGAACTAACTAGCGGAAGTGTAAGGATGAATCTGAATTCGGGGAGGAACTTTAGCGGACGCGTTAACTTGTTGTTAACCTTAAATCTCTTGCGGCGGGTTGAGAATCGGATGATAGTTTCGCAAATGATGGCGTTCCAGCCATTTTTTCGAAAGTGAAGACCTCCGGGAAATAGTTCGCGAAATGAGCAATATGCTGCCCAACCGTTTTGACATTGAGATTGCCCAGCAGGGGTCTAAGATCTCAAGCGCCTTGCATATGTTGCGCAGCCAACAGTATCCGCCTGACGCTAGCAAGGGGCTGCGCAAGTTTCAGCTTGCGGAAGTTGCGGACTTCATGGGCGTGACCCAAACACATCTCAGGCAGCTCCATGCGGACGGAAAAGGACCGGCGATCGAGTCCATCGGCGGGCGCCGATACTATACCGCCAATCAGATGCTGGAGCTTCGCGACTATCTTGAGGCCAACAAGAAGTCTGACAAGCGATATTACGTCCCCAGGCGGCGGGAAGGCGAATCGATGCAGGTCGTATCGGTCGTCAACTTCAAGGGAGGAAGCGGCAAGACCACGACCGCGGCGCATCTGGCGCAGTACCTCGCCCTCACCGGGCACCGAGTGCTGGCGGTCGATCTTGACCCCCAGGCATCCCTCACCTCCCTCTTCGGTATCCAGCCGGAGCTTGATGACACAGCGTCCCTGTACGAGGCACTCCGTTTTGACGACGAACGCAAGCCGATCAGTGATGTGATCCAACCCACCAACATTCCGGGCCTTGACGTGGTGCCGGCGAACCTAGTGCTACAGGAATACGAATACGACGTGCCGCTCGCGATCTCGTCGAAGAAGGGAGAAGACGGGCGGTTGTTCTATATGCGGATCGCCAGCGCCCTGAAGCAGGTCGACGACAAGTACGACGTGGTTGTCATCGATTGCCCCCCACAGCTGGGCTACTTGACGATCACCGCGCTCATGGCCTCGACGGGCATCCTCATCACCATCCATCCTCAGATGCTGGACATCATGTCGATGAGCCAGTTTCTCATGATGCTTGGAGGGATCATGGGTCCGGTCGCGGAGGCTGGGGCTGAAATGCGGGTGCAGTGGTTCCGATATCTCATTACCCGGTTTGAGCCCACCGACATACCGCAGGCGCAGATGGTCGGGTTCATGCAGTCGATGTTCGCACAGCAGATGCTGAGGAACCACGTGCTTAAATCCACGGCGATCTCCGATGCGTCTATCAAGAAGCAGACCCTGTACGAGGTTGAGCGGGGCGAGTTCGTCCGCGCAACCTACGACAGGGCGATGGAGAGCTTGAACGCCGCCAACGCCGAAATCGTGGAGCTCATCCATGGTGTCTGGGGGAGAAAATGAGCTACTTGTCAGCCGTTTTTTTCGCCGTTTTACATAGCTCTGCCAGACCCTTAACGGCGTTGACGCAAGATTTGGAGTGCGCCTATGTCCCGTGAAAATCCATTCGCCAAGCTGGACATGGCGGCGATTTCGGCGAGCCAGACGCCGACGAAACCTGGTTATGGCATGACAGGCGCCGCCAAGACTGTAGTTCGTTCCATCGAGGACATGGCGGAGAACACCAAGAAGCTGATGGAAGGCGAGGTGATCGTCGACCTCGATCCACAATCGATCGACGCTTCCTTTGTGGCCGATCGTCTTTCCGACGACGACGAGGAATTTCAGGAGTTGCTCGAGGCTATCAAGCAGTCGGGACAGACAACCCCCATCCTCGTGCGGCCGAGTTCAACAGACGCCAAACGATATATGGTGGTGTTCGGTCATCGCCGCCTGAAGGTCGCTCGCGAGCTTGGGGTGCCGGTGAAGGCCATCGTAAAGAAGCTCGACGATATCACCTCGGCGATTGCGCAAGGACAGGAGAACGCAGCCCGTTCGAATCTGTCGTTCATAGAGCGCGCCTATTTCGCTCAAAACCTTGTCGCATCGGGAATGACGAAGGAGACGGTCCGTTCGTCTCTCGCCATCGATGAAGCAATGCTCTCGAAAATGCTTGCGGTTGTCGAAGCGATTCCTGCACCAGTAATTCAAGCGCTAGGCGCGTCGAAGAAGATCGGGCGCGACAAATGGCTCAGCCTTCGACAACTGGTTCTCGCCCCTGCTCTCTCCAAGGTTGCCGTCGAGCATGCCAGCTCAGCCGAGTTTCAGAAGCTTCCCGAAGCCGAGCGCTTCGATGTGCTGCACGACTACTTGAGGCGATATAAGGCCAAGTCTTCTGCAAAAAAGCCCAAAACAAGTGTTGTGCTAAGGGATTGGAATTCACGCGACCGCGCACTGAATGTCGTGGTGAAGCCAAAGGCGAAGAAAGTTGCCATCGAGCTTTCGAACGCCGAAGCCAAGCCCTTCACAGACTGGCTAACTTCTCGCATGGACCGTTTGTACGATGAGTACAAGGGGTCCAAAAACGAAAGCAACGGAGACTGAAACGCAAAAGAAAAAGGCCCCCAAGCGGTTAAACCGTGGAAGCCTCTCTCGTCATCTCTAGCAGGATCGAGAATCGCATTTCCCGGAATCACAGTCAAGAGTCTTGGCGCCATTTTGGTGAGCGGATTTCTTTTGCCTGAAGAAAGGTGAGAGAGAAAATGCAGACGGGACATGTGACGACGCCTTTTGGGCGGCGGGCGATGTCGCTCGCCCTGGTCAAGAGACAGATGGCGGTCGAGGAACCGGATCAAGGCGCACGAATTGAGAAGTGGAAAGTGTTTCGGGATGTCTGCGAGGCGCGAGAACGCCTTGGGCTTAAGGATCGGGCCTTGGCCGTCCTCGATGCTCTCCTGACGTTCTATCCTCATGCCGAACTTGGTTCAGCGAATGGGCTTGTTGTTTTTCCTTCCAATGCGCAGCTATCGGTGCGCGCTCATGGGATCACCGATAGCACGCTGCGGCGACAGCTCGCAGCACTGGTCGATGCCGGGCTGATAGTTCGCCGCGACAGTCCTAACGGCAAGCGATATGCCCATCGAAATCGCCAAGGCGAAGTCGAACAGGCGTTCGGTTTCGATCTGACGCCACTTCTTGCTCGCGCCACGGAACTCGCTCTTCTTGCTCAGGCTGTTGCGGCGGAACGAATGCGCTTCCGAAGGGCGAAGGAAGCTCTGACGATCTGCCGGCGAGACGTACGTAAACTCGTCACCGCGGCTATGGAGGAGGGTGCAGCAGGCAACTGGGCTCAGGTTGAAACGGAGTATGCCGCGATTCTCGGACGACTTCCGCGCAACCCGAACCCGGCTCAAGTTGAAGCCACGCTCGGCGACATGCAGCTCCTTCGAGAAGAAGTGCTCAACATTTTGGAAAAAGAGCTGAAAATGAAAAATATGAATGGCAATGACATTCAGGATGACGGCCACATACAGAATTCAAAAACCGAATCTATCTATGAACTTGAACCTAGCTCTAGAAAAGAGCAGGGCGGAAGCGTGGCGGAAGAACCTCACGTCCGGAGGGAGCCGAACGGAGGAGAGAAGGCGAAGCCTGAACCGATAAAGGCCTTCCCACTTGGAATTGTCCTTCGTGCCTGCCTGCAGATTGCCGACTATGGCCCCGGCGGACGTATAGAAAACTGGCGCGATCTCATGAAGGCGGCCGTCGTGGTGCGTTCCATGCTGGGTGTCAGCCCTTCAGCCTATGAGGATGCGTGCAACGTGATGGGGCCGGAAAATGCCGCGGTGGCTATGGCCTGCATTCTCGAACGATCGAATTTCATAACGTCAGCGGGCGGCTACCTGCGCGACCTGACCAGACGCGCCGAGCGAGGCGAGTTTTCGCTGGGTCCAATGCTGATGGCGCTTTTGAGGGTCAACGTCGGGGGAACACAAAGAACGGCCTAGTGATCGGCCATATTGATTAGCCGTCCAAGCTGTTTGTCAGCAGGTTGCGTGTCACTTGTCAGCCGTTTTTTTGGGTAGTTTTCATTGCGATCACAGTGAGTTACCTGCGTTGAGGGTTCAATCTTTCGGAAAGGGGAGGGTTTCGAAATCCAAAGCTGAAAGCGCAGAGTGCAGCTGGTTCCGACAATTTATCGCAGTCCTTGGCGATGGTAATTGCGCAATTTCCAATCGTTGCGGATGAGGACAAACGATCGTTTGTGGACGCCTCTTGCACATGTGAACGCAAAACGATGCGCAATCCAGCTCAATTCTAACCATTTCGGTCATCAATTGCTGAAACCGAGATCGTACAAGTCGCTGGCCCTAGTATGAAACGATCGCGATGGCCAACGGAAAACGACAGTATCGAACTTACCTCATTGAGCACCGCAACGCGCAAGATGAAGTGGTGAAAAGCTATGTAGGCGTAACCATTAGGTCTCTGGAAGACAGGTTGTCTGCGCACTTGCGGGAGGCCAGCCGCGCGAAGCGGAGCATATCGCCATACTCGTTGGGGCACGCCATTCGCCGGGAACTTCTTGCCGACCCGGAAAACGCTTCCAGGTTCTCCATCCGGCAACTCAGCATCCACGAGAGCCAAGCCGAAATGCTCGCGGATGAAACCATCTGGATTGAAAAACTGGGTACGATGGCGCCGAGCGGTTACAACCTCATGCCCGGGGGCAGAAGTGCGGGCGGTGTTGGCAACAGCCAAGCGATGGAGCTTTTCGTCGACGGCGCGCTGAAAACGTTTCCTTCAATCAAGCGGGCCGCGCACGCGCTCGCCGAGGCGGCCTCGATCGACCCAAAGAAATTTGCTGCCCGGGTCTACTTTCGACTTGGCAAAGGCTGGCCCATCGCCGAGGCGTTCGACCTCGAGCCCCACGAGGATGGCAGAACGACCGTGCGTAGTCGTCGGGCTGCCGCGGCAGGTGTGCTCTTGGCCACGGCCCGTTCAAAGGACCATCGCGACTGGCTGAAAGCCAGACAGGCGTTGATCAAAAAGGGCAGCTTACTGCCTCATCCAAGGGAACCGGGCCTATTCGTCACGATCGATCAATTCATCGATATCAGCGGTCTGCCGAAATCCACAGTTACTCGTCGGCTCAAGCGGATCTGGCCGATCGAAAATTTGCCCTCCAAGGACGTGATACTAGCGCTCACCAAGAGAGAGGATCGACGCCGCATTTTTGAGTTTACACTCAACGGGGAGACTGTAAGGGCTGGCGTGAACGAGCTTGCGGCTCGCTTCGAAAGAGCCAAGGGAAACTCACGATCTGCGATCAAGAAGCGGCTCGGGGCTCTTCCTGAACCTGCAAGCGAAGCCGAAATTCTTCAGGCGATTGGCGTTCTGCAGCGGACCAGCAAACGGGTGCTTGTATCCGCCCAAGCTGTCCCGGTCAGAAATCTTCTCATTGGCAAATGGTCGGTTTGCTATCAGTGCCAACTCAAGGAATTGCCGCGCCAAATGGATTTTGTTCGCTGGTTGTCGACTTTCATGTTTCCTTTGTTGGAGGGTGAAGATCGGCGAAAAGAAGAGCTGCGGCTACAAAAGACGGTGTCAGCGCTTGCCAAGAAAGGTCGTCAGCCGTGGGAAATCGCCGCTCTTATTGCGGGCGTGGAGGCGGTGGACGCCCCGGAGCAAGCGCAACAGCTCCCACAGGTGAAGGAGGAGATGGGGAGTTAAGCTTCCCCGAAAGCTTTCGACACTTCGCGATTATACCGGGGCCTTCGGCGGCACGTTGGAGATCGTCGCGGATGTCGCGGGCATGCGTCACGGCTTAAACCTGAGTGGATTCGCTAATAGGGGAGGGGCAGTCTACAACCCCGCCGCTTTTGTGAGGTTAACCCGGAACCGGTCGCGCCGACGCTGGTAGCGACGGGTCATTTCGGC
>JAIXSF010000385.1 GCA_027484835.1 Rhizobiaceae bacterium
TCCCCCTCGCTGGCGGAAAGCACTTCCACCTTCCAGCCCTTGGTCGAGGCAAAGCGCTCATACATGCGGAAAAGATCGCCGGCAAAGAGCGCTGCCTCCGAACCGCCCGTCCCGGCACGAATTTCGAGGATCGCGCTCTTCTCGTCGGCCGCATCCTTCGGCAGCAGCAGGATCTGGATCTCGCCTTCGAGCCCTTCGATGCGGCTCTCGACCTCGGGAAGCTCCATCTCGGCGAGATCGCGCATCTCGCGGTCCGTCGCCTTGTCGGCCAGCATCGCGCTCAGATCCTGAGCCTCGGCGGTGGCCGCTTCGAAGGCGCGGATCTTCTTCACCACGGGCTCGAGTTCGGAATATTCCGATGCGAGCTTCACATAGACGTCGGCTGCCGGTCCTGCCGACATTCGCGCCTCGATCTCGCCAAAGCGGCGTTCGAGCTCGCGCATTTTCTCGACAGGAAGCTTCGCCACCCTTTACTCCAGGTCAGTCTTCACGTTCAGACGGGGATATTGTGCTCTTCCGCATGGCGGACAAGCAGGTCGCGCACTGACATGCCTGGGGTATCGTCGTCAAGCGCTGCCGTCAGAACGTCGGATAGACGGCCGACATCCAGACCGAGCAACATCGCCTTAACAGGGCCGATCGCCGTCGGCGACATCGAGATCGAACGGAACCCGATCCCGAGCAGCGCCATGGCCGAAAGCGGCTTTGATGCCATCTCGCCGCACAGTGTCACCGGCGTCTTGTTGCGATCTGCGGCCCGGACGATGTCGCGCAGGATCCGCAGGAACGGCCGCCCAAGCACGTCGAAACGGTCTGAAACGCGCGCATTGCCACGGTCCACCGCCATCGAGAACTGGAAGAGATCGTTCGATCCGACCGAGACGAAGTCCACCTCGTCCATCAACTCGTCGAGCTGCCACAGCAGGGCCGGCACTTCGAGCATGGCGCCGAACTGCAGCTTCTTCGGCAACTGGTGGCCGAACTTGGATATATGCTGGATCTCCTTCTGCATCAGCTCGCGCACCTGCCGGATCTCGGAGACTTCGGTCACCATCGGCAGCATCATCTTGAGCTCGGCGCCGGAGGCCGCCTTCAGAAGTGCGCGCAGCTGGGTGCGCAGAAGCCCCGGGCGATCGAGCGACAGGCGGATCGCTCGCCAGCCGAGGGCCGGATTTTCTTCTTCCTGGGAGCGGAAATAGGGAACGACCTTGTCGCCGCCGATATCCAGGGTTCGGAAGGTGACCGGCCGTCCGGCCGCCTGCTTCAGAACATTGCGGTAAAAGCTCTCCTGCTCCTCGCCCTTCGGCATGGTCGAGGAGATCATGAACTGCAATTCGGTGCGAAACAGCCCGATACCGTCGGCCCCGGAATCGGCAAGTTGCGGCAGGTCGACCAAGAGGCCGGCATTCATCTGAACCTTGATGCGGTGGCCATCCTTGGTCACCGGCTCGACATCGCGCAGCGCGCGGAACTGTTCCTGCCGCTTGGCCCGCAGCTTGACCTTTTCTTCATAGGCGCGCTGCAGATCGGCAACCGGGCGCACATGCACCTTGCCGTCGTCACCGTCGATGATCACGGGGTCGCCGTTTTCGGCAAGTGCGACCGCACCTGCCGCCTGACCGACGACCGCAATGCCCATGGCACGCGCGACGATCACCACGTGGCTGGTGACGGCACCTTCTTCGAGCACGAGGCCGCGCAGGTTGGCACGCGGATAGTCGAGAAGTTCGGCCGCCCCCATTGCACGCGCAAAGACGATCGCGTCATTCGGGAAGCCTTCGGCCGCACTGTGCGGCGAAAAGCCGGTAAGCTGACGTAGCAACCGGTTCGCCAGATCGTCGAAGTCGTGCATCCGCTCGCGCAGATAAGGGTCCGTCAGACGCATAATGCGCGCCTTGGGGGCGCGCTGCACCTTCTCGACGGCCGCTTGGGCGGTGAGGCCGTTGTGGATCGCCTCTTCCATGCGCCGCACCCAGCCCTGGTCATGGGCGAACATGCGGTAGGTTTCGAGCACGTCGCGATGCTCGCCTTCCATCGAGACTTCACGCCGCGACAGCATGTCGTCGATCGAAATGCGCAGCGACCCAAGCGCATCGGCCAGCCGGCGGATTTCCGTCTCGCTGTCTTCGTTCAGGAGATTGGTGACGACGATGCGCGGCTCGTGCAGCACGACATAGCCGAGGCCGATACCTTCGGAATAGCTGTCGCCCTCGATCGAGACGGGACGCGTCAGGTCGAGTTCGAGACCCGGCCGGGTGATCTTCTTGAGCTCGCCGGTGGCGATCATCTCGGCGAGCACCATCGCGGTCGTCTCGAGCGCTTCGAGCTCGTCTTCGCGATAGTTGCGCTGCGCCTTGTTCTGCACGACGAGAACGCCGAGGCTTCGACCGGCACGCAGGATCGGCACGCCGAGGAAGGAGTGGTAGATCTCTTCGCCGGTTTCCGGCAGGTAACGGAAGGCCGGATGCGCCTGGGCATCCGAGAGATTGAGCGATTGCGCCGAAGCCGCGATGGTTCCGACGAGACCCTGCCCCATTTTCAGCTGGGCCAGGTGAACCGCGTCCTTGTTCAGACCTTCGGTCGCATAGAGCTCGAGAACGCCGTCGGAGCGGAGCACATAGACGGAGCACACCTCTGCGACCATGTTGTTCGCGATCTGGCGAACGATCCGATCAAGTCGCTCCTGCGGCTCGAGCGGCTCCGCCATCAATTCGCGCAGCCGCTTGAGGAGGACGCGGGGACCCGCAGAAAGGTCTCTCATCCCGATTTTGCTCCACTTCCCATTGGTCAGCGGATTGTTACCCTTACCTTTTCAGGGGTCGGGTCACTTGGGTCCGCTCTCAGGAATCAATTCTTATCCAGACCGTAGCAGGAATGCAAAGTCCGAACCGCGAGCTCTGCATAAGGACCGTCGATCAGGATCGAGATCTTGATCTCGGAGGTCGTGATCGCCTTGATGTTGATGCCCTTCTCGGCAAGCGCCCGGAAGGCCGTTGCAGCAACGCCTGCATGGCTGCGCATGCCGATCCCGATGACGGAAACCTTGACCAGACCCTTTTCGCTCTGGACAACGTCGAAGCCGATCTTTTCCTTGTTGTCGCCAAGAACCGCCAGCGCCTTGTCCACGTCGCCCGAAGGGACCGTGAAGGTCATGTCGGTCTTCGAACCATCTTCGGAGATGTTCTGGACGATCATGTCGACATTGATGTGGGATTCGGCGAGCGGTCCGAAGATCGCAGCCGAGACACCCGGCCGGTCGGCCAGACGGCGCAGCGAAATCTGGGCTTCATCCTTGGCATAGGCAATGCCGGTTACGACTTCCTGTTCCACGATCTCTTCCTCATCGCAAATCAACGTACCGGGCGGGTTCATCAGATCGCCCATGCCCGGTGCATCGGGATCTTCAAAGCTGGAGCGCACGAAGGTGCGGACCTTGTGGACCATGGCGAGTTCGACGGAGCGAACCTGCAGAACCTTGGCACCAAGCGAGGCCATTTCGAGCATTTCCTCGAAAGCGATCTTCTTCAGGCGGCGTGCCTTCGGCTCGACGCGCGGGTCGGTCGTGTAGACGCCATCGACATCGGTATAGATATCGCAGCGATCCGCCTTCACGCCGGCGGCAATCGCCACGGCCGAGGTATCGGAGCCGCCGCGGCCGAGCGTCGCGATGCGGTTGTCCGGGCCGATGCCCTGGAAGCCGGCCACGACCGCCACCTGGCCCTCGCCCATCCGGCGGATGATGTCGGTGCCGTCGATTTCCTGGATGCGGGCTGCACCATGAGCATTGTCGGTCTTGATCGGGATCTGCCAGCCCTGCCAGGAGCGGGCATTGATGCCCATCGACTGCAGCGCGATGGCCAGCAGGCCGGATGTCACCTGTTCGCCGGACGCGACCACGGCGTCGTATTCGCGCGCGTCGTAGAACGGCGAAGCGGCACCGGCGACCTTGGGCATGTTCTGCACCCAGTCGACCAGCTCGTTCGTCTTGCCGGACATGGCCGACACGACGACGGCCACCTCGTGACCCGCATCGACTTCGCGTTTCACATGGCGCGCGACGTTATAGATGCGTTCCAGATTGGCGACGGATGTTCCGCCGAACTTCATGACGATGCGAGCCATAGACTTGAACCATATGCCCTTGAAAGACGCCGGAGACCCGGCACAAAAACACCGGCCTGAGCAAAAAGCCTCAGGTTGGCCGGGCTTTTAGTCTATCTGGTCATGCGGCGCAACGGCCACTTGGCCCCCAAACGGTACGGCGAAGCCGGCTTTTTTCAGTGGCGAAGCCGCTCTGGAACACTGCCTTAATTTGGATCGAATTCGAGCGCCAACCATGGGACGACGCCCGGACTGGGAGGCTGGACCGTCTCGTTTTCGTTGATCGATGCCGGATAGGGTATCATGAAAGCAGCTGACGCATTCCCTGAGACTGCCCGGGGCGACACGCTCCCGCCGCCCTCCTTCTTCAACAGACACGCGAAATCGATCGCCGCCCTCGCCGCGTTTATCGTCTTCGCCGCCGTCGGCTACGCCGTCTATCGTCTAACCGAAGAAGTCACCTATGCCGACGTGATGCGCTCGGTCGAGGCGACAAGCTCCGTCTCGATCGCGCTGGCCGTGATGTTCACGGCTCTCAGCTTCGCAACACTCTGCTTCTATGATCTCAATGCCCTCGCCCATGTCGGACGAAAGCGCCCCTGGCCCGAGGTCGCACTCACCGCCTTCAGCGCCTATGCCGTCGGCAATGTCGCAGGCTTCGGCGCCTTGTCAGGCGGCGCGATCCGCTACCGCGCCTATTCCCGCGCCGGCCTCTCGCCCGACGAAATCGGTCGGATCATCGGCTTCGTCACGGTCTCCTTTTCACTCGGCCTTGCGCTTCTGACGACGGGCAGTCTGATCCCCATGGCGGGCGAAATCGCACCGCTGATCGGGATCTCCTCGACAACGCTTGCGACGGCCAGCGCCATACTGCTCCTAGCACTTCTGATCCTGCTTGGGATTGCCAGCCGCCGCGGCTTGACGGTCGCCGGTCGCACACTCCGCCTTCCGGACACAGCCACGCTGTCGCGACAGTTCCTGGTCACCGTGCTCGATGTCGCCTTCTCGGCATCTGTACTCTACGCCCTGTTGCCGGCAGAAGCGCAGATTTCCTGGCCAGCCTTCTTTGCTGTCTACGCCGTGGCGATCGGCATCGGCATCGTCAGCCACGTGCCCGCCGGCCTCGGCGTCTTCGAAGCCGTGATCCTGGCCGCCCTCGGCGCACAGGTTCCGGGCGACGCGCTGCTCGCCTCGCTCGTCGCCTACCGCGCCATCTACTATGTCCTGCCGCTGGTCATCGCCATCCTCGTGGTCACGGCAACCGAGCTTAGGCAGCTCTCGTCGAACCCGCTCGCAGCAGGTGTCGCCAGGACCGCCGGTCGCCTCGCCCCCACGCTGCTCGCCACCCTCGCTTTGGTCCTCGGCGCCATGCTGGTCCTGTCGAGCGTGACACCCACGCCGGGCGATAATCTCGACATCCTCGCCGGCTTCCTCCCGCTGCCCTTGGTCGAAGGCGCTCACTTCCTTGCCAGCATTCTCGGTCTGATGCTCGTCATCGTCGCCCGCGGCCTTGCCCAGCGGCTCGACGGCGCCTGGTGGGGAGCGCTCGTCATCGCGCTGCTTGCCCTGGTCCTGTCGCTCGCCAAGGCCGTCGCCGTCTACGAAGCGGCCCTGCTCGCCATCCTCGTCATCGGCCTCATCCCGAGCCGCCGCCTCTTTCATCGCAAGGCGTCCATCGGACAGGCCCTGACGTCTGCCTGGCTGCTTGCCATAGCGGTCCTGATCGGCGGCGCGATCATCGTCCTCTTCTTCGTCTACCGTGACGTCCAATACAGCCACGATCTCTGGTGGCAGTTCGCGTTCGAAGCTGAAGCGCCGCGATCGCTGCGCGCCATGCTCGGCCTGACCGTGCTTGCCATGGGCGTTTGCCTGTTCAGCCTCATGCGTCCGGCCGCACCCGCAATCCGCCCGGCAGACGAGGCGGAACTGGCAAAGGCTGTCGCCATTCTCGACCGCAACGACGTCGCCGACGCCAATCTGGTGCGCACCGGCGACAAGTCGCTGATGTTCTCGCCCGATGGCGAAGCCTTCCTGATGTATGGACGCCAGGGCCGATCCCTGATTGCCTTCCTCGATCCGATCGGGCCGAAAGCGTCTCGTGACGAACTCGTCTGGCAATTCGTCGAAACGGCCCGCGCTTCCGGCTGTCGCGCCGCCTTCTACCAGGCCTCGCCCGCCATCCTGCCGGTTATCGCCGATGCCGGCATGAAGGCCTTCAAGCTCGGCGAAATGGCCGTGGTCGATCTCGAACTTTTCGACCTCAAGGGCGGCAAATGGGCGGGCCTGCGTCAGGCCGCCGCGAAGGGCGAACGCGACGGCCTGACCTTCGAAATCATCCCGACGGAGGGCGTTCCCGCAATACTCGATGACCTGCGTCGCATTTCCGATGCCTGGCTCGATCACCACAGTGCAAAGGAAAAGGGATTCTCACTGGGCGCCTTCACCGAGCCCTATATGAACGCCCAACCGGTTGCGATCCTCCGCCACGAAGGCCGCATCGTCGCCTTCGCCGACATCCTGCTGACGGACACCCGCGAGGAGGCTTCGATCGACCTTATGCGCTTTGCCCCGGACGCCCCGAAAGGCGCGATGGATTTCTTGTTCGTGCGCCTGATGACGACACTCCGCGACCAGGGTTATCGCCATTTCAACCTTGGCATGGCCCCGCTTTCCGGCCTGTCACGCCGCGAAGTCGCTCCCGTCTGGGATAGGGTCGCCAACACCTTCTATGAACACGGCGAACGCTACTACAACTTCAAGGGCCTGAGGGCCTTCAAGTCCAAGTTCCATCCCGACTGGCAGCCGCGGTATCTCGCGGTCGCCGGTGGTCTCAATCCCGTATTGGCCCTGCTCGACGCAACGCTTCTGATCGGCGGTGGCCTGAAAGGCGTGGTGAAGAAATGAAATCCCTCCTCCGCTCGACCATCCTCGCTGTCTCTCTCCTGTCGCTCCTGCCCTCATTCGGCCTCGACATGTCGGCCCGAGCCGAAGATCCGCCCATCGATACCGGAATGATCCCGTCACCCATCACCCTGCTGCCGGATGGCGAGCCTCAGGCGCTCGTGGTGCTGCTCTCCGATGCACCCGGCTGGCAGACCGCCGACCAGACCGAAGCCGAACGCCTGCAGTCCAACAGCGCGATCGTGGTCGGCATCGACACGCCGAAATACCTCGCCTCACTTTCCGGGGACAAAGGCGACTGCATCTACACGGTCTCGGATATCGAGGCGCTGGCTCACCAGTTGCAGCGCAAGGCCGGCAACTCGAACCTTCTGCCTCCGATCTTGGCCGGTCGCGGCGAAGGGGGAGCATTGGCGCTCGCCATCCTGGCACAGACGCCGAAGGCTACCATCGGCCAGACCCTCGCCCTCGATCCCGAGGCGGGCATCCCGCTGACCAAGCAATTCTGCACGCCGGCCGACAAGAGGGTCGATGATGACAGGATGATCTATGGCCTCACCCCGGGTGATCTCCCCGATCCGGCGACCGTCCTCCTCAGCCCCGCTGCCAAGGCCGATGCCCGCGCCCATGTCACTGACCTCCTGGAGAGCCATCCGGACATCGACCAGCGAGACATAGATGCGGATACGGACAAGGCCTTTTCCGACACGATCGACGAATTGGTCGCAGCAACCAACGCAACGGAAACCCCGCTCGGCCTGCCGCTCACCGTCCTCGATGCCACGCCTACGCGAGACACCATGGCGGTCATCTACTCCGGCGATGGCGGCTGGCGCGATCTCGACAGCCAGGTCGGCACCAATCTGCAGGCCGCAGGCATCCCCGTCATCGGTGTGGATTCGCTGCGTTACTTCTGGTCGAAGAAAACGCCCGAACAGACGAGCGAAGATCTCGCAACGATCATTCACACCTATGAGAAGCGCTGGAAGGTGAAGCATGTGCTTCTGATCGGCTATTCCTTCGGTGCCGACATTCTGCCTGCCGCCTATAATGGCCTGCCAGCCAAGCTGAAGGATCGCGTTGCGCAGGTGAGCCTGCTCGCACTCTCGCATCAGGCCGATTACGAAGTCTCTGTCTCTGGCTGGCTGGGCACAGGCGGAAGTGGCGGCGCCGATCCGCTGACAGATGTGGCGAAAATCGATCCGGCACTCGTGCAATGCATGTATGGAACGGACGAAGAGGATGACGCCTGCAAGGATCTCGTCGGCGGCCCCGTGGAAACGATCGGCATCAAGGGCGGTCACCACTTCGACGAAAACTACTCGGCGCTTGCCAAACGCATCATGGACGGACTGCAAAACCGGCTTCAACGGTAAACGCAATCGAGGGGGCCCTCAGCCCCCTCGATCTTGTCATCGCTCATTCTAGCGGCATCGACGTGGATCGCGCTCACACGGGTCCTGGCCGTTCTGGAGCAAAAGGTTCCGGTCGGGATCAACCTGAGACTCGATCTCGCGGCGCTCCCTTCGATTATCGTCTCTCCCCCGACGATCATTGTCGGCCCAGCGGTCGCGGTCTCTGTCACGACGCTCTCCGCGCCAGCCGTCGCCATCGCGCCAGCGGTCACGATCGCGATAGAAGGGCCGGTTGCGATAATGATCATCCCAGTAGCGGCCGACGCTGAAAGTCACGCTCGGAATGCCGAGCGGTCGATAATACTGCGGGTCGACATAGACCCGACGCTGCGAATAGGTCGTCTGCAGGTAGGAGCCGGACACCCAGCCACGATAGCCGGCGGCCGCAACGTCACACCAGTTGGCGCTCGACAGGCAGCCGCGGATATCGACGCGGGCGCCGGCGGGAATGACCACCACGGCCGGGTAACGCGTGCTCGGTCCCGAGCGCATGTTGACGTTGGCGGTGGCAATGGCCGTCGCCGCCTCAGCGATGGCCGGCAGGCCACCCGTGGTGGCAGCGAGCGCTGCAACGAACCACATTTTCTTCATCGTCTTGATCTCCTGTGCGCCGGGACGGGGTGAACCCGTCCCATCTGGGCCTTCAACGTTCGGCCATCTCATCCAGTTCCCAGCCCACAACCGCCCTGCGACGTCCCTGCCCTTGACTTTGCAGAGCATCGGGACGACTTCATGGCCGACAGCGTCAGGAGATTGCCCACCATGAGTTCAGAGGCACGCACCACCATCGATCAGTCAGAAGTCGACCGCTTTTCCGCCATGGCGGCCGAGTGGTGGGATCCGACGGGCAAGTTCAAGCCGCTGCACAAGATCAATCCGGTGCGCCTGGCCTATATCCGCGAGAAGGTCATCGAGCACTACGGTCGTGACCCAAAAAGCATCCGCCCGCTGGAAGGGCTGCGTGTCCTCGACATCGGCTGCGGCGGTGGTCTGCTGTCGGAGCCAGTGGCGCGCATGGGCGCGAGCGTGCTCGGCGCCGATGCCTCGGAGAAAAACATCAAGATCGCCATGACCCATTCCGCCCAGAGCGGTGTGGAAGTCGATTACCGTGCCGTGACGGCTGAAGCGCTCGCCGCCCAGGGCGAAACCTTCGATATCGTGCTCAACATGGAAGTGGTCGAACACGTTGCCGACGTCGACTATTTCCTCTCCACCTGTGCTTCCATGGTGCGCCCCGGCGGCCTGATGCTGGTCTCCACGATCAACCGCACCCTGAAGGCAGCGGCCCTCGCCATCGTCGGCGCCGAATATGTCCTGCGCTGGCTGCCGCGCGGCACCCACCAGTATGAAAAGCTGGTACGCCCGGAAGAAATCGAGCGTCCGCTTGCCGCCAACGGCATGCAGATCCTCGAGACGAAGGGCGTCTTCTTCAATCCGCTGCAGAATCAGTGGAATCTGTCCGCCGACACCGACGTCAATTACATGGTGCTGGCGCACCGTCCGGGCCAGACGGCATGAGTTCGCCCGAGGCCGTCATCGATTGCTGGCTGCGCCATGGACCAGACGCCTGGTTCTCGCGCAACGAAGCCCTCGATGCCGAAATCGAGGCCGACTATGCCGACCTGCATTTCAAGGCCTCGTGCTGCGCGCTCTCGGATTGGGAACAGACGCCGGAGGGCACGCTCGCTTTGCTGCTCCTGCTCGACCAGTTCCCGCGCAATCTCTTCCGCGGCAGCGGCCACTCCTATGCCACCGATCCGCTCGCCCGGACCACGGCCCGTCGGGCGCTCGCCAAAGGCTTCGACAAGAAGGTCGAACCAATCCTGCGCCCCTTCTTCTATCTGCCCTTCGAGCATTCAGAAGACATCGAGGACCAGCGCTACAGCGTGTCGCTGTTCGAAAAGCACCGCGACGAAACCGGCGACCCTGAGCCGCTGAAATGGGCGATTGTCCATCTGGAACTGATCGAACGCTTCGGCCGCTTTCCGCACCGAAACGCCGCTCTGGGGCGCGCAACGACGGCCGAGGAACAGGCCTATCTCGACGCCGATGGCTTCAAGGGGTGAAGGTCAGACCGGCAGCTTGAGGACGGCGTCGAGAAGCTCGGCCTGAGCGGCCAGATTTTCCGCCGACAATTGCTTGACCAAGGCGCGATCGATCTCGACGGACCGGCCATCCGAATCATAGGGTTCCTTGAAGGTGAAGCACTGCGGCCCGCTGCCGTTGTCGAAAAGCATTTCGAGGCGTTTTGCCCCTTCCTGCCAATCCGGCCTTCTGCCGGCAGGCACCCAGAACAGCACCATCGGCGGCCATGCCTGCACCACGTTCCAGTGGCGCGCGTGCTTGATGGCATCGGCATGAACGCCGGTATAAGTGAAGGCCATGAGGCTCTCGAGGTCGCGCCAGAGCGAGAGCGAGGACACTGCTGCACTGCCAGATTGCTCGGTCAAAAAGCGCGGAAAGACGAGCGGTCCCCAGCTCCGAGGACCCGGGACGCCCTTGTAGCCGGATCGTGCGACAAAACCCGGTGCCCGCTCTGCCGCCGCAAAATTCATCGGCTCTCGGAGAGCAAAGCCCCGCACCGCAGCACTTTCGGCGGCATCGACATGTATGCCGAAATTGTAGATCGCAAGCTGATGGTCCGCAGTCGTCAATTCACATCGTCCGGCAACACGGGCAACGGCGCGATCTCGATGCCCTCTTCGATCAGAGATTTCACCTCGACTGGCGAGGCCTGGCCGATGATACCACGGGCTTCCGCCTCGCCGTAATGGATCTTGCGCGCTTCCTCGGGAAATTTCTCGCCGACATCCTCGCTGCTCGCGCGGATCTCCCGGATCGCTTCCTTGAGTTTCACGAAGGCCTGCTTCTGCACCTCGGAAACCGCAAGCGCCTGGGTCTCTTCCTTCTGGCGAGCGGTCGAGACCGCAGGCGCCATCAGCACCTTGGACACCTCGGGCGATCCGCAGACCGGGCAGGTCAGATAGCCTGAGGCCTTCTGCCGATCGAAATCGGCGCTTTCCGAGAACCAGCCCTCGAATTCATGGGCCTTGTCGCAGCAGAGCGAATAACGGATCAAACCGTGACGCCTCCCTTGGCAAGCGCAGGCGCCATGTCGAGGGCAAAGTCGCGGCCGTTCTTGAGGTTCGGGATCTTCGCCCGGCAGGCCTTGACCGCCTCGAGATCGATCTCGGCAACCACCACGTCCTCGCCGGAGCCACCGGCCGACGCCAGAACCTTGCCCCAGGGACCGACGATCATCGAATGCCCGAAGGTCTCGCGACCGTCCTCATGCACGCCCGCCTGGGCAGCCGAGATGACATAGGCGCCGTTTTCGATCGCACGCGCCCGCAGCAGGATTTCCCAATGCGCTTCGCCGGTCTGCTTGGTAAAGGCGGCCGGCGTCGTCAGGATCTCGGCGCCTGCCATGGCTTCCGCCCGGAAGAGATGCGGGAAACGCACGTCGTAGCACACGCCGAACCCGAGCTTGCCGAAGGGGAGATCCGCGACCACGGCCCTTTCGCCCGGGCGATAGACGGCACTTTCGCGCCAGCTCTCGCCATTGTCGAGGTCGACGTCGAACATGTGGATCTTGTCGTAGGAGGTGATCTTGTGGCCGTCGGGTCCGAACAGGAAGGCGCGGTTGGCAATCTTGCCATCGGCCAGCTTGATGGCGGTCGAGCCGACATGCAGATGAATGCCGAGCTCCTTGGCAAGCTCGGAGGCGCGTCTGACGATGAGATCCGTCTCCTCGTCACGCAGCACCGCCATCAGCCCCGGACGATCCTTCTGCACGGCACCGGTCATCTCCGGCGTCTGCACATAGATCGCCCCGCGCCGCGCGGCTTCGCGCACGAGCCTTGCCATGCTCTCTGCATTCTTCTCCGGATCGACACCCGAGCACATCTGGACGGCAGCAGCCTTGAACACCATGACCAATCAGTCCTTACTTTGCGAGAAGCGGATCGAGCTTGCCGGCCCGGTCGAGCGCATGCAGGTCGTCGCAACCGCCGACATGCTGGCTGCCGATGAAGATCTGCGGGAAGGTATTGCGGCCCGACTTCGCGATCATCTCCTCGCGCAGATCCGGCTTGCCGGTCGCGTCGTGTTCGACATAGGTCACGCCCTTCTTGTCGAGCAGCGCCTTGGCGCTGGCGCAATAGCCGCAGAATTGCCGTGTGTAGATCGTGACTTTAGCCATGGGAATCTCTGCTGGAAGCGTCGATGGACAAGGGAAAATGGACCTCTCATATAGGCCCGGCGAGCGCCCTTGCAAAGGTCAAAACAGTGACATCCGCAGCCCCTGCCTTTTTCAGGGCAGTCGTCGCGGCACTGACCGTCGCCCCGGTTGTGTAGACGTCATCGACAAGCACCAGCCGCTTGCCGAACACGAGGTCCTGCCGCCCGTCCGGCACCTCGAAGGCACCCCTGACATTAAGAGAGCGCTGGTTGGCCGTGAGGCCAACCTGTTGGGCCGTGCGCTTGCGCCGCACCAGCGCCTGGCCGAGAAACGGTTTGCCGGCCTGATCGGCCACATGACGCGCCAATTCCGCGGACTGGTTGAACATGCGTCGGAACATGCGCATGCGATGCAGCGGAACGGCAAGGATGGCATCCGCACCGACGATCTCCGCCGATGCCGCGCGGATCATCCATCCGGCCATCATGGGCGCCAGATCAACCCGATCGCGATACTTGAGATCATGCACCAGGTGCCGCGCCACACCCTCGTGCAGCGCAACTGACCGGAGCCGATCGAAGACAGGTGGATGGGCGATGGCCTGCGGCGACACAATGCCGTCGCCGGGATCATGCGCAAAAGGCAGGCCGAGCACCGGGCAATGGGGTTTTTCGATCAGCCGCATCTCTCCCCAGCAGACGGCGCAGAGCGCGTGATGGCTTGCGACACGGGCATGACAATGGGCACAAGCCGGCGGATAGACGAGATGAAACAGCCCGCGCAGAACCGATCCGGCATGATGCCGGCTGACGGATGCGCTTTTCTGCACTAAATGAGCCCACATGCGTCGACTTTACGCCCGGCCGGCGGTTTCGCAATCCCGACGACCCGGGACTGCCCTGGATCAGGGCCAAAACAGGAATGTCCTTGATGAATGAGCTGTTCGATGAAGCGCTGATCTCCCGCAATCGCGCCCGCGCTTTGGCCCGCAATGCCCCGGGAAGCGATTTCCTCCTGGAGCTTGCCGGGCGCGAACTGGCCGATCGCCTCTCGCTGGTCGAACGCCACTTCCAGGATGCGGTCGAACTCTTCGGCGGCAGCGGGCCGACCGCGAAGGCAGCCCTTGCCACCGGCAAGATCGGTCACCTTCGGCGGATCGAAACCGATGCAGGGTTCGGCGAGGACCGGCAGGCCGTCACCGTCACCAACTACGAGAGCGTGCCGCTCGAGCCGCAGTCGGTAAATCTGATCCTCTCGCCGCTCGCGCTGCATCTGACCAACGACACGCCCGGCATGCTCATCCAGATGCGCCGCGCCCTGAAGCCGGACGGCCTGTTGCTCGCCGCGATCCCGGGCGCCGGCACGCTATCCGAATTGCGTGAGGTGCTGCTCGCGGCCGAAACGGAGATCTATGGCGGGGCCAGCCCAAGGGTGGTGCCCTTTGCCGACATCAGGGACATCGGCTCGCTCCTGCAAAGGGCGGGTTTTGCCCTGCCGGTGATCGACGAGGAGAGCTTCACCGTCCGATATGATCACATTTTCGCGCTGATGCGGGATCTGAAGGCGATGGGCATGGCCAACCCGCTGCTCGGACGAAGCAGACGTCCGGTCTCGCGCCGCTTCTTCCTGCGGGCCGCAGAGCTCTACGCCGAGCGTTTTTCGGATCCCGATGGCCGCATCCGTGCCACATTTTCGATTGTCTTCGTCTCGGGCTGGGCGCCGCACGAAAGCCAGCAGAAGCCGCTCAAGCCCGGCTCGGCAAAGATGCGCCTTGCCGATGCGCTGGATCCGACACGCCGTACCGATCAGCCGTGACGACTGCGGTCACTTGCTGGCATTGGTGATCTGGGTTTCGACCGCGTTGAATGTATTGAGCAACGATCCGGTGAGGGCGCCGTAACCGCTGATCAGCGCCACACTCATGATGGCCGCGATCAGGCCGTATTCGATAGCCGTTGCCCCACGGAGGTCGGAAATCATTTGTCGGATAAGACGCATTCTCGCTCCTGAATATGTGGATCCGAGATGGTTGCCCCCCGCCCCGGCCATGAAGAACTAACAGGCCTGGCCGGAACCATAACCGTCGATAATGCAGACGGACCCTGGCGTCTCCTGAAGCACGCTGCGGCGAATGGTGTATCGCTTGCCGCTGTCGTCCTTGGGGATCGAGCCGGTGGTCATCATGTCGAATTCGTCGGGCTGGAAAGCCAATGTCTTGCGATCGGTCTTGGAGGCAAGCATCGGCGTCAGAACGAGCGACAGCGCAATGGCCGCCGTGCCGAACAGCAGCGCGATGTTAAGGACTCCCGTCCTGCCGGTCTTGATCGAAGACCGCTCTCTGGACCGTGCGGCCTTCCAGAAATCCTCGTTTACCATGTTACGCTCCACACACGTATTCGACGCATGAACAGAGCGCATATTGCGGCCGCGGGTATAAACTTTTGATTAACGACGCCGTTACAATCAGCGCTTTCTCACAGAAGGTCCTGAAGAACCGGAATGAGCGGTTCATCGGCCGGCGGCATGGGATACTCCCTGAGAGCCTTGGCCTTGACCCACTTGACCGCCTGTCCTTCGCGACCGTGAGGGATGCCTTCGTAGCGACGGCAGATGTAGAGCGGCATCAGAAGATGAAACGTTTCATAGGTGTGGCTGGCGAATGTCAGCGGCGCGAGGCACGCAACCTTGGTCTTGATGCCAAGCTCTTCCTCGAGCTCGCGCACCAGCGTCTCCTCCGGCGTTTCCCCGGCTTCAACCTTGCCGCCGGGAAACTCCCAGAGACCGGCGAGCGACTTGCCCTCCGGACGCTGCGCAAGCAGGATGCGATTGTCCGTGTCGACCAGGGCGCAGGCTGCCACCAGCAGGATGGGCTTCTTCACCTCGGTCATGGGGCAGACTTTCTCCAATAGGCATACCGATAGGCGTGCACGAAGCCCATTTTGTCGTATAGCGCCAGCGCCTCTGCGTTCTCTGCAACGACCTGCAGCCAGGCCGTGCGCGCGCCGCGCATGCGGGCCCAGCGCAGCGCTGAGCTCAGGATCTCGATACCGAGCCCCTGCCGGCGACGGTCCGGCCGAACGGCAAGAGAAAGGATGCCCGCGAGATCGTTGTCCTGCACGCAGAGCGACGCTGCGAGCGGTCCCTCGGCCGGATCCTCGATCACGAAGAGACCGGACGGCGGCTTGATACCGGTGATGATTTCCGCAAGCGCCGGCTTCAAAGCCGGATCACTGCCATGCACGGCGATATCGGCGTCCACATAGCGCCCGATATCCTGCGTCGGCAGATGATCGAGCGTATCGGGGAATGTCATGACGCCGAGGTCGGCAGTCATCGTCAGCACTTCCTCGAAACGCTCCCAGCCGTCGGCGGCGAGGAAGTCGATCAGCGGCTTCGGAGAGAGCGGTGTCTCGCGCACCAGAAGCGGCCGGCCGTGTGCCGCGAACCGCTTGCCGGCCTTTTCGATGCGCAGCGCGATGTCGCGGCTGTCGGACGGATCGAGCGGCACGATGCAGTTGAGCCGCTTGCCCGGATGACCACCGGTAAGGCGCACCTGCCAGCTGCCATCATAGACCACATTGCTCGCCGGCCACGCCCGAAAACCGACGGCTTCGAGACGCCGGACGAGCGGCAGGTTGGGGTCGCTTACCATTGCATGCATTCGGGCGTCAGCTCCGATAGTCGCCATTGATGGCGACATATTCCTTTGTGAGATCGCAGGTCCAGACCGTTGCGGTGCCGGAGCCGAGACCGATGTCGACGGTCACGGGAATGTCTTCCCTTTCCATCACGGCGGTTGTCGCCTCTTCCGAATAAGCTGGATCGCGCTCGCCATTGACAGCTACGCGAACGTCACCGAACCAGATTGCCAGTCGGTCGCGATCGGCCATTTCGCCGGACTTGCCGACAGCCATGACGATACGGCCCCAATTGGCATCTTCGCCGGCAACCGCCGTCTTCACCAGCGGCGAATTGGCGATCGACATTGCGATCTTCTTGGCGGCGAGGTCGCTTTCTGCACCCTTGACGGTGATCTCCACCATCTTGCGGGCACCTTCACCGTCGCGCACGACCTGCAGCGCCAGATCCTTGAGCAGGTCGTTGAGCGCTGCGCGGAACTCGGTGAGACGCGCATCGTCGGCCTGCTCGATCTTCGGCTGACCATCCGCGCCTGCGGCACCTGTGGCAAACAGCATCAGCGTGTCGGACGTGGAGGTATCGCTGTCGACGGTAATCGCATTGAAGCTCGGCTCGACACCTTGCGACAGAAGTCCCTGCAGGGCGGCAGGCGCGATATCCGCATCCGTTACCACGAAGGAGAGCATGGTCGCCATGTCGGGCGCGATCATGCCGGCACCCTTGGCAATCCCGTTGATGACAACAGTCACCCCGTCGATCTCGGCGCTGCGCGTCGCGACCTTCGGATAGGTATCCGTCGTCATGATCGCCTTGGCCGCCTCGAACCAGAAATCACCGGTCGCGTCCTTCGCCATCTGGTCGAGCACGCCGGAAAACTTGGTCGCATCCAGAGGCTCGCCGATAACACCGGTCGAGGCGAGATAGATCTCGTTCTCGCCGCAGCCGAGCGCTGCCGCTGCAGACTGGGCCGTCAGCGCCGTCGCAGCCTTGCCCTTCACGCCGGTAAACGCATTGGCATTGCCGGAATTCACCACGACGCCGCGTGCAATGCCATGCGGCAGGTTCTGCCGGCAGAAATCGACCGGGGCCGACGGGCACTTAGACTTGGTGAACACGCCTGCAACCGCAGCCGGCTTGTCGAACGCCATCAAGAGCACGTCGGTGCGGTTCTTGTACTTGATGCCAGCCGCAGCGGTTGCCATCCGCACACCGCGGATCACAGGCATCTCGGCATAGGTTTTCGGAGCGAGAGGAGAAATGCTGGAAGACATGGAACGGCCCGTAATGGAAGGCCCGCAAACTGCGGGCCTTGGGTAAAACAACGATGCGGAAGAGCTTACTGCTGCTGCTCTGCCTTGTTGGCCTCTTCGTAGCCCTTGCGCAGAGCTTCGTCGACGATCTCGATCTTCTGTTCGGTCTTCGCCTTCTCGATGATGGCGAGATACTTGTCGCGCATCACCAGCTGACGAACCTGCTGCTCGACGGCTTCGAAAGCCGGCGGCGGGGCATCGCGCTTGTCTTCGAGGCGGATGACGTGAAAGCCGAACTGGGTCTTGACCGGGGTCTTGGTATAGGCGCCCTTTTCAAGCGCAAACGCCGCTTCTTCGAATTCCGGGACCATGCGGCCCTTGGTGAAGTAGCCGAGGTCGCCACCTTCCGTCTTGTTCGGGTCGGTCGACTTTTCCTTGGCGATTTCGATGAAGTCCTTGCCGGCGTCCAGATCGGTGATGATCTGCTTCGCCTCTTCCTCGGTCTTCACCAGGATATGACGGGCGCGCACTTCTTCCTGCTTCGGAAGAGCGGCAATTTCCTTGTCGTAGCGGGCCTTGACCTCTTCGGTCGTCACGGCGTCCACGACGTTCTTCTTGAAGAAGGCGTTGTGAAGTTCGCGCTCGGCGATGAAGGCCATGCGGCGCTTGTAGTCTGCGTCGTCCTGGAGGCCGGCGGCAGTGGCATTCGCCGCCAGCAGCTTGACGTCGATCGCGCCGGACAGGGCCGCGACCTTCTTCTGCTCGTCGGGCAGCTGCGCCAGCTGCGGGTCGAGATTGGCAATCGCGAGGTCGAGTTCGGACTGGGTGATTTCGAGGTTACCGACCTTGGCGACGACGGTGGCATCCTGCGCGAAAGCAGCGCCAGTGAGGGCCGAGATGGAAACGCAGGCGGCAAGCACGAATTTGTTGAGGCGAAGCATGAAAGACCTTTCGGATGGTGAACCGTTTGAAGACCGTTCGAATCGGGCAAAAGATTGTCAGATGTCCGGCGACTGAGGGGATTTGGCACCAACCTGCGCCGTTGACATCATTCGACCCCCCTCTTATCTGTCACGCAACCTCGCGTCCAGAGTAGTTTCAGGACGCATTGTGCCTATTCGTCGGCGCTAATAGTGCTTCGAATGGTACGTCAACGATATGACGAAGGTCAGAAAGGACCATCGATATGGTCAGTCTTGGTGGACTTGCGCGCAAAATCTTCGGCTCGTCGAATGAGCGTCGGGTGCGTTCCTACGGGCCGCGGGTCACCGCGATCGCCGCGCTCGAAGAGAAAATGAAGGCGCTGTCGGACGCGGAACTTGCCGCCAAGACGGAAGAATTCAAGGCGCAGATCGCCGCAGGCAAGACTCTGGACGACATCCTCGTTCCGGCCTTCGCCGTTGCCCGCGAAGGCGCCCGCCGCTCGCTCGGCATGCGTCCTTTTGACGTACAGTTGATCGGCGCGATGATCCTGAACGACAATTCGATTGCCGAAATGAAGACCGGCGAAGGCAAGACGCTGGTCGCGACGCTGGCCGTCTATCTCAACGCGCTCGCCGGCAAGGGCGTGCATGTCGTTACCGTCAACGACTACCTTGCCCGCCGCGACGCCGCGACCATGGCCAAGATGTACGGCTTCCTCGGCCTCACCACCGGCGTCATCGTCCACGGCCTGTCCGACGACGAACGCCGCGCTGCCTATGCCTGCGACATCACCTACGCGACGAACAACGAACTCGGCTTCGACTACCTGCGCGACAACATGAAGTATGAGCGCGGCCAGATGGTCCAGCGCGGTCATAACTTCGCGATCGTCGACGAAGTGGACTCGATCCTGGTCGACGAAGCCCGCACGCCGCTGATCATCTCCGGCCCGCTCGACGACCGCTCCGACCTTTACAACACGATCGACGCCTACATCCCGCTGCTGTCGGATGAAGACTACGAAATCGACGA
>JAIXSF010000386.1 GCA_027484835.1 Rhizobiaceae bacterium
CTTAGCCCGATCAGGGCTAAACCTCAGATTTTGTTGGTGAGGGGATCAGTTCCGTTGGCACAATAAGCCCCTCAATACCCCACCGCCCCGCGCTTCTCCTCGTCCGTCAAAAACGCCGCCGCCCCTACGCGCGCCCAAAGCGCATCGCGTTCGGCCGAAAGTCCGGCCACCGTATCCAGATCCGGCACCAGCCGAACCGCCTCCCCGGTCAGCTCGCCCAGAAACACCGAAAGCGATGCCCCCGTCCGCGTCACCAGCGGCAGCACGGTCAGGCGATAGAAGGCGCGGTTCGCCTCCTGGTAATTGGCATAGGTGTTGTCGCCGGGAATGCCGAGCAGCATGGGCGGCACGCCGAATGCGAGTGCGATGTCACGGGCAGCACCATTCTTCGCCTCGATGAAATCCATGTCCTTGGGCGAAAGCCCCATCGACTTCCAGTCGAGCCCGCCTTCCAAGAGCAGCGGCCGCCCGGCGCGCATGGGACCGGAATAGCCCTCGTCGAGCTCCACCTTCAGCCGCTGATACTGGTCGGCCGAGAGATTGCCGCCCTCCTTCGGCTGATAGACCAGCGCGCCGGAAGGCCGTGCCGAATTGTCGAGCAGCGCCTTGTTCCAGCGCCCCGCCGCATTGTGCAGATCGAGAGCAACTTGCGCTGCCGCCAGCGGCGCGAAGCCCTCGTGGTCGTCGAGCGGGTGAAAGAGCTTCAGATGCAGGAGACCGTCGAGCGCGATCCGCCTGGCCTTCGTGCCGGCGCGGTAATCATAGGCAGACGGCCAGCCATCGGCGCCGGTCACCACGCTCACCCGATCCGGCCGCAGCAGATGCAGCTCCGCCGCCCGCGCCGAGCCACGTCCGCCGGCCGCCACCGCCTCGACGTAGGAATTGCCCGAGAGCAGCAGCTGGCCATAGAGCGTTTCGAGAAAATCCGCCCCCGTCATCGCTCCGTTCGGCCGCGCCAGGAGAGCAAGGGCCGAATGTCCCTCCCGTTCTTGCGCGCCCTGATAGGCGAGAAAGCCGATGCTGGCGGCTGCCTCCGACACCAGACGCACGCAGCGATGCGCCACCGGGTTCTTCATGAAGCCCTCGCGCGACAGCGCCGCATAGGATCTGCCCGTCCACCGCGCCTCGCCCTCGCCGGCAATCAGCGCCAGCGCCGTCCCGGGTCGCGGAATGAGTGCCTTTTCTTCAGGCACGAAGGTTCGATCCCGGGCTTGCGCCCAGGGCAGACGGAAGGGGAGTTTCATCAGGATATCCTCGACAGGAATAGAAAGGGATCAGGCTGCCTTCAAAGGTTGGCCCTGGCCTCGTGGTGTGTGCGATCTCTTAGCTTCATCTGACTTACGTCAGCCAGGCGCGGCTTTGCCCGCACTAAAGCGCAATCCGTCGATCAAAAGCTCGACCATCACCGGCGTCTCGCCCTCCGGCTCCGCACCCTTGATCGCCGAGAGATTGCCGATCGCCCGCAGCAATTCATAGGGCTCGATACCCGGTCGTACCGCGCCTGCCTCGACGGCCGCGTTCAGGAGCCCGGCCAAAGCCGGCTCGAAATTCTCACGAAAATAATCCGGCAGCGCCTGAAAGGCCGGATCCCCGGAATGCAGCGCTTGAGCCAGCCCACGCTTGGCGGCAATGAACTGCGTGAACCGGCGCAGCCAGAGCGCCAAGGCCTCGTCCGGGGGATGCGCTGATGCAAGCATTGCGGCCTCTGCCGTGCAGGCATCCACCTCCCGCTTAAACACGGCAATCACAAGATCCGCGCGGCTCGGAAACCGACGATAGAGCGTGCCCACACCGACACCCGCACGCGCCGCAATCTCGCGGGCCGGCGCGTCGACACCGCTTTCCGAAAAGATCGCCTTGGCCGCCTCCAGCAGCGCATCCTCGTTGCGCCGCGCATCGGCACGCACCCGCGGTCCACCTGCGTCCTGTCCGTGATCCCCGTCCAATTCGGCCTTTTTCTCCATGCGCAATTTCCAGCAGCACGGAGAAATCCCGCGCGGCCCTTGCTAAACGGAACACTGTTCCGTATATGACGTCAGCATTCGGAACGACGTTCCGCTTAACCCTTAGCCCCTTCACCCCGCAATTTCCAGAGCCTGGAGCTTCTTTCCATGAACGATCTCGTCACCAAGGCCCGCACCATCCCGACGCCGGCCCCGCAACCAACGCTGACCATCAATCCCGTCACCCTTCCAGCCCCTGCTCGCGGCCGATCGCTGGAACTGCGCATCACCGCGCCGATCTCCGGCGACAACCTGCCGATCATCCTTCTCTCGCATGGCCACGGCCCGTCGCTCTACATTCCCTCCAAGGATGGTTATGGCCCGCTCGTCGATTTCCATGCCGCCCATGGCTTCGTCGTCATCCAGCCGACCCATGCCAATTCGAAGGTTGCGGGCCTTGGCGTGGATGCGCCCGGCTATCCCTTCTTCTGGCAGTCGCGGCTCGACGACATGACGCTCATCCTCGACAGTCTCGGCACCATCGAGCAGACCGTGCCGCTGCTTGCCGGCCGGCTTGACACCAGCCGGATCGCGGCCGTCGGCCATTCGCTCGGCGGCCAGACCGTCGGCATGCTGCTCGGCGCCGGCCTGACGGACACCGCCAATCCCGCCGTCACCCGTGTCCGCCGTCCAGAACCGCGCATCAAGGCGGGCGTGCTTCTCGCCGCCCCCGGCCTCGGCGGCGACAGCCTCAGCGACCACGCCCGGGCAAACTACACTACCCTCAACCCGGATTTCTCGACGCTCACCACCCGCACCCTGGTCGTTGCGGGTGACGCCGACGACAATCCGCATCTGACGCCGCGCGGTGCCGACTGGCATGTCGACCCTTATCGCCACGCCCCGGGGGCGGAAGCGCTGCTGACACTCTTCGGCGGAAAACACGGCCTCGGCGGCATTGCCGGCTATGACGCAAAGGAAACCGACGACGAAGACCCGGATCGCCTCTCGGTCACCCAGCGCATGACACTCGCCTGGCTCCGAACCGCGCTCGAGATCGACGCGGCGAGCTGGCCGGCTGCCGTTGCAGCCCTTGCCGCAGGGGCCGCGGATCTCGGCAAGGTCGAGCAGAAGCGGATTTGACCTGAGCGACCCGCTGCGGTGCGTATCTCGTGCCGCAGCGGGACCGCTCATAAACCACCTCGACCGAGCCGCATCTGGCAATCCATGCGAAGCTACGCTATGTTTCTGCCATGACCCCGCGCTCGAAAACCAACAAGACCGACGCCGGACCCGGCGCCGCCCGGGCGTCGACTGTCGCTGCCGGCGCACAGCTGGCAAAAGCTGCCAAGCCAGTGTCAAATCCTCCGGATCTCGACGATTTCGTCAAAGACCTGCTCGTCACCGACAAGATCATCCTGGATCATCTGGCCAAGTGAACGCATGAGCGAGCTCCTCTGGATTGCAATCGAGGATGTGATTGCGATCAACAGACGGTTGCTTCTCGGCACCTCGGAGAACCACTTCCTGCGCGATCGCTCCGCCCTGGAAGGCGCCCTGCACCGTCCGCGATTCCAGGCAGAGTATCGCCAGATATCATCCGTCTCCTGGCTTGCAAGCTGCATCATCCAGTCGATCGGCAAGGCGCATGCTTTCGAACAGGGCAACAAGCGGACAGCCTGGCTTTCGGGCCGTTATTTCATTGCAATCAACGGCTATCGATTGTTGCTCGATGCAGAACAGCAGGAGCGCCTGAAACATGTGATCGAGGAGCTGATCATCGGCGACGACGACCCGTCACTGCTCGCGGACCGTTTGGAGCCCTTGCTGAGCCCGGCCTGACACGCCCCTCAAAGCCTCGCCCGCACCGCATCCCCCACCACGTAGTCCGCCGCAAATCGTTCCTCGCGCAGCGGCTTCACCCGGCGGATGCTCTCCTCGTAGAGCGGATGCGCCTTGTAGGCGGCCAGTGCCGCCTCATCCTCGAATTCACCGTAAACCACGAGGTCGATGCTGCGGTGAAAGCTATCGGTCTTCACATTGGTGCCGATCTCCAGCCGCGTCGCACTCGGGATCTCCGTCAGGATCGAAAGCCCCGCCCGGACAGCCTCGAGATGCTCGGGGCTCACGGTGAAGAAGACGATGTGGCGGATCATGGGACACTCCCGAAACCTGTTGCAGCGCACCAGCCGATAGCATCGTGCAGCCCGCCGCTCAATGCGCCGCTTGGCCGCTTCACACGATGAGCCCGGCCCTGATCGCCGCGTCGAAGGTCCTTGCCGTCACCGCAATCTTCTTCGCCCGGTCCGTGCCGTTGACGATCTTCCTCGCCCCCGTCCAGTCGGCCTTGCTGCCTGAAAAGAAATCGGAGAGCCTTGCCCCCGAAAACAGCCCCTCGGTCATGCCGACCACCAGGATGGTTGCTGCTACGTCCAACCTCAGCGCCAGATCCGGCTCAGTCACGAGGTCGAGCCCGGTCACCCGGCTCATCTTCGCATAATTCTCGCGATGGGTGATCTGCACCAGCCCCCGGCCATAATAGCTCTGCCCCGCGGCATCCCGCCGCCAATAGGGTGTGGTCACC